>JAYUFM010000140.1:0-9085 GCA_043738715.1 bacterium
ACCGACTACGACAAATTACAAATGTTGGATCAATTCCTGTTGGTGCAGCAGTAGAAGCACAGGCCGTCTTTACTAATCCACAAGTTGGAACAAACCTTCCAGTAACCATCACAGCAGACCCTTCAGGAATCACAAGAGATACTGACCGAACAAACAATTCATCTTCTATTAATCTAAATGTCATTCAGGGATCTGGAAACAACAATTATTCAACTGGCAATAACACTACTTATGGTCAACCTGATTTAATTCTTCAAATTGTTCAAGTTGGTACTTTGGACCAATACAATAGATTTGTTCCAACTACAAACATTCCTTCAAACGGACGTGTAGCTGTTCAATTCAAAGTTATTAACCAAGGAACAAATTCAAACATGACAAATGGTTGGACTTTCCGAGCTGAAATGACTGATGGTCCATATCCAAGCAAGCAATACAATTCTGATATCCAAGCAGGACTTGTAGGTGGACAGACTGCTACATTTACACTAGGTTTTGACAACTTAAGACCAGGGTCAAATTCAATCACGATTTATGCTGATTCTCAGAACAGCGTTTATGAAAACAATGAAGGTAACAATATTGGGTCTGTTAATTTCAATGTTTATTAAGAGTCTCCGAAGTTAAAAATATATAGAGAGGCTACAAACGAAAAGGTCTGGTTAGAACGGAATAAGTCCTTCATTTGATAAACTCAATATGAAGGACTTTTCCTTTGACTCAGTTCCTTACGGAACTTCCGTCAGATCTACCCAAACCTTTTGTTTTTCGCCATGCAATCTATGGCTTTTTACTTTTCCGGCTTAGTCTTTAACCACCCTACTCGGGCGGAGAACAAAAGATTGAGAGAGATCTGCCGGAAGAAACCCTTGGGTTTCTGAGGCAAAGGAAAAATCCCCTCAAGATTTTCATCTGAGGGGATTTATTCCGTTCTCTCGAAGTCTTTTCGTTCGGAGACTTCTGTGCAACTAAAATTGAATACCGCTTTTTAAATTATAAACGTCTACTTAACCACCAATCCATCCTTTAAAAAAATTATTCTATCAGCAGATTTGGCATATTCTTCTTCGTGAGTCACCATCACAATTGTTTGACCATTTTTATGAAGTTCCTTAAAAATATCCATTACCATCCTAGAGGATTCACTGTCGAGGTTTGCTGTGGGTTCATCCGCAAATAAAATTGTTGGCTCATGTGAAATTGCACGCGCGATACTCACACGCTGTTGCTCTCCTCCTGATAACTTTCCGGGCAGACTGTTTAATCTTCCAGAGAGCCCTACCCTACTTAATCCGGAATCTGCGATTTCATAGGCATCCTTTTTTGAAATACCTTGCATTAATAAAGGGAGGACCACGTTTTCTCTTGCAGACAGGTCAGGCAATAATGCATAGTCTTGAAAAACATAACCCAACTCTCTAAGCCTGAATGCTGTTCGTTCATCATTATTTAAATTGGCAATATTTACACCATCGACTATTATTTTTCCAGCGGTTGGATTATCCAATAGACTTATTTGATACAACAGAGTACTTTTTCCTGCACCAGAACGACCCATGATTGCAACAAATTCCCCTCTTTTTATATTCAGGTCAACACCTTTTAAAATTTTTGTTTCTTTGTCACCATCGGTGAAACTTTTTTCAAGGCCAATAGTTTCAATCATATTTAAAGAGGTATGATTTTTTGTATGATTTTTTTTATTTAAAAGTGGGTGAGTCATTTTTTTGTTTGTTATCGTCCTAATATTGAATCAAGGGTATTCTTTTTAACAATCATTCGAGCAGGAACATAGCCTGCAATAATAGTTGTAGCAACTAATATAATCGCACGTACAACCGTTCCTGTAACTGGTGCATACAATATTCCATCACTGAATGGGAAGTTAATTGGATGTGCATCAATAAATGGAACTAAAAATCCATACAAAATTGCAAATCCAATAAGTGAACCAGTAACTGCGTAAAAAATAGATTGGATTACATAAGATATTTCAATTACCTTTGGTGCAATACCAATTCCCTTTAAAATTCCAATGAATTTTCTTCTGGTGATAGCATTTACGAAAATAACAATGAATATTGTAATCGAGGCTACGGCTAATCCAATTGATCCGATCATGTTACCCAAAAGTGCAAAAGTAGCAGAAATATCCTTCAAGAATTTTGGTTGTGCATCCTCCCAAGTCTGTATTTTTGCATTATCGTCAAAGCTGTTATTTAGAAGAGCTTGTTTGACCCGCTGAATACCATCCTCACCATATTTAGGATAAGTCTTTACAGATATTTCATCATAATTTGCATCAGGTCGACCAATTAATTTCTTTACTTCACTATCTAGCATGAAGACTCGGGAATCAGTCTGGTCTGTTTTGGACTTTATAATTCCAATTATTGTTACCTCTTTGGCATTTTGTCCGATAGAGATTTTTACCTTAGTACCTATTTCAACATTTTTTAAAGTTTGAAATGTGGCATTTTCAATTGGCGTATATTTATATATTAAATTAGCCCCAACCAAAATACCGTCGGTATCGTAACTTGTGAGATACCGACCTTCTTTCAAATATTTTGACAAATTTGTCATAGACATTTCAACATCAGGATTTATACCAACAATTGTTGCCCCGATCTTGTTTGGCCTTTCGTCTGACCTCAGTTTTTTTCTGTAATCAACATTAATATTTCCTGAACCGACATAACGAGATGCAATGATACGGACTTCAGGCGAATTTTGTAGGACAGTCAGGATTTCCTGGCTTTTTTCAATTTGATTTTTTTGATTCAATTTTGTAATGATTAAATCACCAACCCCCCTCTCTCGAAAAGCCTGCAACGAACTTTCGATTAAACCAACAAGTACCCCATTTACTACTACCAAATTGAGGAAAGTCAGGGTCATTACAGCCACAATCAAAAGGGTTGTCCAAATATTGGCACGCTTGATTTGTCTGTATGCAAGGAAAAATCCTACTTTAAATAAATTTGATTTCATAAAATCTTTTCGCTAATTTAGCGATACACTTTATTGTGCTTTTAACTTTATAACATCACCCTCGCTGATACCAGATAGAATTAACAAGTCTCCATTAGTACTGATTCCCCCTGTAATAACCTTTTTAGTGATAACTTTTCCACCTGAAACGGTATCCACCACCTTGTCACCATTTAACAAATAAACCGCATCTTGTGGAATAACAACTACACCCTTTTTCTGATCTGTTGTAACAGTAATATTGGCAGTCATACCTGACTTTATCCTTGGATCTTCTGTGTCGAATACAAAAGTTGTTTTATACGTAGACACTCCATCAATGATAGTTTCACTAGGATCAACCAAAGCAACTTTTGCCATAAATTTTTGGTCCTTTCCATATGCATCCAGTGTTATTTCAGTAGTTTGACCAATTGTGATTTTGGCAATATCAGATTCTGATACATAACTTTCAACCTTGTATTGTCCGCCACCCATCATATCTATAACAGCAGTATTTGGCGAAGCAATTTCTCCTGGGTCGATATCAACACGAGTAACGCTACCGTCAAACGGTGCAATCAAAATAGTCTTATTTAAAAGCGCATAAGCATTTTCAAGATATGCCGCTGCACTTTCCTTCTGTGCTTGTTGAGTTGCGACCTGATCTGGTGTTCCTCCAATTTTCTTTAAATTCAATTGTTCTTTTGATTTTTGTAAAGCAACTACACCGGTTCGATAATTTTGCTCAGCCGTATTTAGTGCAGTGATCGAAGTCAAAATTGTTAAACGAGCAGACGAGATATCTGATTTATATTGAAGTATGTTTGCAGCAGTTACTGTAGGGTTGGTCTGTAAAGAAACTACGACAATAGAAATATCATTTAGGAATTTTCTCATTGTTGCTAAATTATCACGAGCTTCGTTTAATGAGGCTTCATTAAAATTGTCAGTTGTTAGCTGGGCCGAACTTACTGACCAACTTTTAATAATTTTTCCAGCACTTAGTCGATCTGACTTTAATATATTTGGTAAATCAGCATTACCATTTGCTGAATCAAAGTTTATAATCCCCGGATAATCTCCGTTTGGATTACTATAAAGTTGATCTATTTTGTTTCTGAGAATATCGTCGAATTTTGAATACGAATCTTTTATCTGATCAACGAGTGACTGTAGACTTTGTTTTGAAATAACGTCGGCATTTTTTACATCACTTTCTGCAACAGAAATATCTTCAGGCCTCGATCCATTTTGAATTTCAATCAATTTTGAATTTTCTGCATCTAACAAGGCCCGCTTTTGCTGGACTGAGGCGTAGAGATCCCCATTTGAAAGTGATGCCAACACACTACCCTTCTTGATAACATCACCAACTTTTACATTTACATAAGAAACCTTTCCGGATGTTTCAAAACCCATACTTACCTTGCTTTGTGCAACAGTTTTACCAGTCAAACGAACTTCTTGAGTAAAATCAGAAGATTTAATTGTTACAGCCTTAACACTCTTATTGTTACTGGAAGAAAATACAAAATATAAAATTACTACGAGGATAATCGCTGTGGGTATTGAAAGTTTTTTATTTTTTATAAAACGTCCGACAAACGAAAAAGACTTTTGGAGATGATTTTTCATATGTGCAATTTTATCACACTTTGGCGCAAAATAAAATTATTTTATTTTAAAATAATTCACAATTAGTGCTATAATAGTTTTATGCACGAAGCTCCAGAAACCATACCAGCAAAAATGACACTTGGGGAATTAATCAGGATTTTTGGTGACGACGAAACTGCACAAGAAGAGAAACAAAAAGTCTTTGATACCTGGGCATCAACGAGACAAACAGAGCTGGCACAAAGTAATTCAGCCATTCCTGATGTGGTGCTAGATACTGACTTAGCGACCCTTTTTATTGAGATTGGAGTGACAGAGATGGCTAAACATTATTGCGAATCAGCTTGGACTCTTTTACACAAATCTTTACCTCAACAAAGCGGAACTCCGGTACCCCCAGAACATCTTGCAGAATTTTTAAGAATTGTCGAACTGAGAAAAAAACTTGGGATAACAAGTGAGCCTGGCGAGTTGGTATAATTTGCTAATTAAGTAATTTAAATACCAATTACCACTTGCCCCAATGATGTTTTTCTGATATAGTTTTGCGACTTATTTAGTCGCTTTTCATTATATTGATTGAGGTGGTTATTAGGTATCAAATTAACAGTTAAATATTAAAGGGGCCTTGCCTCAAAGACACTCGAATGGATATACGAAACATTGCTATCATCGCTCACGTGGACCACGGTAAAACTACCTTGGTTGACGCTATGATGCGTTACACTGGTATGGTTAAGGACGGTGCCAGTATGGACTCTAACGATCTAGAACAAGAGCGTGGTATTACTATTTATGCTAAAAACTGTTCACTTACCTACAAGGGCCACAAAATTAACATTATTGATACCCCTGGTCACGCCGATTTCGGTTCCGAAGTGGAACGAGTACTGCGATCAATCGATTCAGTTCTACTATTAGTTGATGCGCAAGAAGGCCCAATGCCTCAGACACGTTTCGTATTAAAGAAATCTATTGAACTTGGTATCAAGCCAATTGTAGTTTTGAACAAATTGGATAAGCCTGCGGCAAATCCTGAACGAGTGCACGAAGAATTACTGGAATTATTCTTGGAACTAGGTGCAAATGATGACCAATTGGATTTCGTAATGATATACGCCATTGGTGTAAAAAGTCTTGCCAAGAAAAACTTATCTGATGAATTCGTAAACTTTGATCCCCTATTTGAAACTATTTTAGAAAATGTAGCAGTTGCATCAGGTGATGAAGAGAAGGCAAAATCAGAAGTCTTGAAAGCGCAACCATTCAACCTTGCTTACGACAACTTCTTGGGACGTCTTGCCATAGCACGTATTCGAACTGGAATGATTAAGACTGGTCAAACTGTTTACATCAAGAAACCAGACGGTCAGGTAACATCAGGAAAGGTTACTAAACTATTTACATTCGAAGGTACTGGACGAAAAGAAGCCGAATTCGCTATCGAAGGTGACGTAGTCATGATCGCCGGTTTTCCAGAAATTTACATTGGTGACACAGTTACGAATGACCCCAATGCTGAAATGCTTCCAACAATTACAATTGACGAACCGACTATTTGTCTATCGTTCCTTGTTAACGATTCACCTTTTGCTGGTAAGGAAGGAAAATTCGTAACAACACGACAAATTCGCGACAGACTTGAAAAAGAATTGCAGGTGAACGTTGGGCTTAAGGTTGATTTCGACAGTGGAGAAAATTTCAAAGTCTACGGACGAGGTGAACTTCACATTGCTATTTTATTAGAACAAATGAGACGAGAAGGTTATGAAATTCAAGTTTCTCAACCCGAAGTAATCATCAAAGAAATTAATGGTGAAAAAATGGAACCATTTGAAGAAGTTATTATTGATACTCCGGATGAATTCAGTGGTGTTATTATCGATAAATTAGGAAAGAGAAAAGGTGTTATGACATACATGAAGTCAAACGATCATGGTGCATCACGCCTAACATTCGAAATCCCAACAAGAGGTTTATTAGGTTACCGAAACCAGTTCGTAGTAGATACAAAGGGTCAAGGAATTATGTCTAGCCGATTTACTGAATTTAAGCCTTACGCCGGTGTTATTGAACGAAAAGCAGTTGGATCAATGGTTTCAATGGAAAACGGAAAGGCTGTTGCCTTTGCATTGGATAACTTGCAGACACGAGGTGTGTTGTATGTTGGACACGGAACCGAAGTATACGTAGGTATGGTTCTTGGAAATACCTCAAAGGGTGAAGAAATGGATGTGAACCCAACAAAGGGTAAGCAACTAACTAACATGCGTGCATCAGGAACCGACGAAGCAACAATTCTTATTCCACCTATTCCTGTAACTATTGAAAGAGGTTTGGAAATTATGAACTCTGACGAATATTTGGAAATCACCCCGAGCAGTGTTCGCCTAAGAAAGAAACACCTTTCAAAAACAGACCGAGATAAGTCAAACAAAGGAAAGTAAAAACTAGTTTTTCAATAGAAAACTTTATTTCTTCGAGACCGGAATAACCCCTTCATTTTTGAATTTTCAAATGAAGGGGTTTTCCTTTGACTCAAAAACCTTACGGTTTTTTCCGTCAAATCTTTCCGAAAGTAATTTTTACAGGAAATTATTGAAACACTCCTACAACAGAGTCCCAAACTTTCTGAACAAATCCCTTTTCCTGAACTGGTAGTTGCACAGTTTTATCTATAATAACTATTACTCCCTCCCCTTTTTTGGCAACATCAAATTTTTGCCTAATGACAGACTCAAGTCCGTCATTGGTTTTTAAACTGTCGGATTCTTTTGTAATACTATTATAACGAGATTCAATGTCGTTTTTTTGGGCCTCCAAACGTTCCAAATCTTGACGTGTACTTTTAGCTTTTTCATACACATTCACTACCGCTTTAGTAAATAAACCAATGACAAGGAGAAGTCCGACTAGTGACCATATAGAATACAACCTTTGCTTGTTTTTTTTTCGCTCTTGAAATTCTCTCATATAAAGACTATTATATACCTCATGTTATTCGATCCAAAATTTCAGAAGAGAATGAGAGTCATCTGGACCATAGTCTGTGTCATTATTGCCCTCTCTATGATCCTTCTGTACGCCCCAGGCTTACTTAGTGGTAGTAATTAATAACCAAGTAGATAAAAGCAAACAAAAAGACCCTACTCTCGAGAATAGGGTCTTTTTGTTTGATATTTGGTGCGTAGGGAAGGATTCGAACCTTCGAAGGCCAATGGCCGACAGATTTACAGTCTGTTGTATTTGACCGCTCTACCACCTACGCATGCGGGTAATACTAGCACAATAAATTATTTTTTCCAGTTTTTAAATCAAATTTTGAAATAAGCTGTTTTGTTCAATCAAACTCATCCCTATTGATAAATTGCTTCTGAATAACTGGCCTGAAGGGCAAGTGAAATTCTGCTTATTGCCAATATCATTGTAATTCTTTCTTCAGGTAAAATTCCAACCTCACCACTTTCTGCGGTCATTGATTCAGCTGTGTGCCTTATAAGTTCATTAATTTCATTATTGAATCCTGCGCATTCACTTTCTTCTGTCCCACCCAAAGTGGCAACCTTTAACAATTCTTTTGAACTTTCCAATACTGACTCTGCTAATGCTTTAAATCCTTTTTCCCAATTTCCTTCATTCGTCTCAATCGATTTTTTAAGTGCAGTATTTGGGTCATTAAAACACCCTCCTAAAATATCCATCCATTTATCTACACGACCATCTTGAATAGCCTCGGCTAATGCAGCGGCCTTTTGGTCAGCCCCCTCTATACCCTTCCCTTGTTGCTCACCTGAATCATCACCGTTTGGAAATCTTTCGTCTATAATCATATGAACAGTATATTACCATGAACCACTAGATCCGCCACCACCTGATGAGCCTCCACCAAAGCCTCCGAAGCCACCTGACCTAGATGATCCAGAAAATAAACCACCTCCAGATGATGGGCCCCTAGATGCAAGACTTTTTATAAATTCTTTAAAAGTTTTCTCAGTTGTTCCTTTTTTAGACAGTCGAAAATCAATCAACAACCCAACAGCAGTAGATGCAACACTAACAAATCCGATGACAAACATTCTTTTAAATGATGTTGCAGATTCATCCGAAAAAATCACATAATACAACTGTATCAAAGTAAAACCGACACCTCCGAATAATGCACCCCCTAACCAAAAAGATTTGCTCCTCATCATTGCATAAATCAAAAACTGAAAGAAAAATATTGCGATTGGAAAGATGAAATAAAGAAAGAATGGAAAAAACTCATGCGTCATGTGATACCAAGGGCCAAGATTATCGACAGCGTCGGTTGCTACAACAGGTTCTTCTGTTACCATATACTGACTTACAGAAACATCACCTGTCAATATTCCAGCTATCTGACCTACAGTGTCCTGTATTCCACCAATATAGTCCGCGTCTTTAAATTTTGGCTTTAAATACTGTTCCTGTATTTTTGAAGTTAACAGATCTGGAAAGGTCCCTTCAAGCC
>JAYUFM010000141.1:0-3255 GCA_043738715.1 bacterium
ACAAATACGGTAAACCGTTTTACCGTATTTCCATCAAAAGAAGCCATTTCGTGGATACGATAAAACTCGATTTACGATAAAGTTTTATCGGGTTCGAAATTACCAGTGTGGGTTCATTCCTACAGTGTGCGATTTTATCGTATTACCATTAAATGGGTACAAACCAGATACGGTAAAAATTTTACCAGGTTTTTTTACCGTAAAATTTTATCGTGTCCATGAATTGTGGCCTCAAAAGTGGAGCTTTGAAGAAGACTCGCATATACCTCATAACGTTGCTACTACCGTCGCCGACACTAACTTGTTTTATTCTTTTCTTGGAAAACCAATTATTTCTGTTCCGGAGTCCACACCAATATTCACGTCGATAGACATGTCGTAGAAATTTACTCCAATAGCAACATCTCCGACAAAAATTTGAATTGCAGAAAACCTGCAGTATCTCCAGAATCGTCTTCTCATCCATTCTAGCGCGCTGAAAGCGTTTCTCTTTTCAAATTCCGATTTTTTTCCCCCGAAGTCATGAGAGCTATTTTTTTCCAGCTTCAAAGTCATGCTATAATAAATTCCAAGAGCTTCTGATGTGTTGAAAGCGTGTCTGTGGTCGAATTCTTCTTATTTGAGATACATGCCAATGAGAAGTTAAATTTGCGCCCTAAATTTAGATCTCGTGCGACCTCTACTGACGAATTGAAATCATCATCTACAATTGCAGGCAATGGAGTCCCTAGCAATCGAATTTTGTGCTTTTACAGTTGCTATTGCAGTTGAATTGCATCCCTGGACAGAAGTTGATACCAGGAAACAATGGAATCCTGAACAGCTTTCGTTGGAGATAGGCGCAGGACCTTGCGGTGACAGCGTCAACTTAACTGTTGACACAGAAGCACTGCACCAAGGACTTTATATTTTCAAAAGAGCCCTGAATAATCTTAGACATGAAATAGTACAAATGGAGGGTAACAAAAGCGTGATGAACATATGTAGCTTCATGGAATTACCCGAGCAGAGGAAGGGGCTGAACATAATTTTCGTTTGGTTACAGCGGTCTGAGACAGCAACCTATGAGGGCATTCAAATTAGCATCTACTGATATGCTTATTGCATGATTAGCAGTGAATTTGCCTCTAGCTTTATTTGAGTACATCTTTAATCGACGTTTTTCATTCTTTTCACTACTTAGTCTTTTTATGAATGCTTTATGAACAGCAATGCTAAGTTTAGCCTTGCCAAATAACATATACTGGCCTTTTCTACTTAAAACTAATTTCTCTATACTACCTCCGGTGAATCCGCGATGCTTGAGATTTTCGTTCCTTCCTAATTTTAACCAGGTAAATTGCACATTTCTACCAAGTGACTTGTATTCTCTACATAACGTATGTAAAAAGAAATTGATATCAAAACTACTGATGCCCTTAATGAATCGTTGTGTTGGTAAAAGCTGCATTGACTTCTTCATATCCTGAACGAAATCCCGCGTGTTACCCATCTATAAGTATAGATGAGTTCGTTAGTGATAAGCGAAGTTAGAGAAGGTCTAGAAATAAGTTAGATTAGCGAAACGTTTCTCACCGTCATCAATGACCCCTGGGAAGGTGCCATCATTCCCCATAGAGCATGAATGAGACATATGTTGTTGTGTTTATCCCATGCAATCTTATTCATAGCCTTGCATTTAGGTCCTCTCTTGCTTTTATCTGATTTTGACTGCTTTTTCGTTCCTCTCATTGAAGAAAAGTTATACGACTTGCAAGAGAAATATTGCTATTACCTCTAGTAATCACCTCAAACTTGCAAGCAATTGACAATGAAAATACATTAAATACTTAAATTTTCATGTTGATAATTCACCTGGGCTCAGGTTTTGTCCCGAGCTCAGGTTTTGCTCACCACTGGAATTTCTCGAAATTTTTATGCCAAAAATCCAGATTAAAGTACACAATCCTTTTTTTGATAGTAATTAACTAGAAAAAGTGTATTCTCCACAATATAGTGCTTACTGTTATATATAGTATTTAGTCCATACAATAGTCCATTATGTCAGATTTGGTAGGTACTTCCATAAAATAGTTGGTAAGACGTTATTTTAAATTACTCAGTACAGATCAGTCAGTCATCCAGTTGCTGAGTTCAAAGAGATCACAACTCCGCTATTGAGGGCAACTGAGATAGATCTAGCAGGTCGTAGGAAGATGAATATGCAGAAGGGGTCTCCACCCACTTCGTAACTTTTGGATCGAAACACCCGGTTCGTTACTTTCAGATCGTAACTTTCAGATCGTATAATTCTCCTTTCGTAACTTTCACATTGTGTTCCACAGAGAGGAAGAACGGCAGAACACAGGGATGGGCGCGCCGGAATCGGGGCAATGCCACAATTGTAATCACATTAACACCTTTTGAAATACAATTTATACTGTTTATTTCAGTTTAATTAATCAAAAATTTGCTTTTACTTTTATGGCGGTACTCAGGATTGGACGGACAGAAGGACGGAAAGCAAGGGTTTAGAGGGATACTGATTTAATTTGTGGTGAAAGCGTAGTAATCTAGGATCTGCAATGCATGATGACATGATGGTGAAGTTCCGTGTTGTATGGATACAGGATACAGGTGAAGTCAAGAGACTGTATCCATACTTGCGAAAAGCTTGGAGTATATCATATCTGTTTTACCAGCCAAAAGACAATACATACAAGGAATCAATCTCCAACCGTCATGCGGAAGTACAAGTGGTAAAAACTTGGTAAAAGTGTGGCGGATAAATTCAAAATGTGCCATCCATGTAGACAGTCTGTGCATAATATAGATGTCGAAACAGTGTGTCTGTTCCAAACACCAGTACTGTTGTATCATTCGGGCCACCAATAGCACTTGGGTTAGAATAATTGAATATTAAAAATTCCACCCTTTCTGCATGTTGTCAACGAAAATAGTCGAATAATCAAAAGGGATGTGAATGTCGACAGCATTGCGCGTCTTCTCGCGACTAATGAATTGTTTATTTTGTATTTAAGCAAAATCTTTCTCTTGATTGAAAGAGTAGAAATATCAAGCTCTTCAGGAAGAATAGTTTCCATGACTAAATCAAAATAATTGGCAAACTAATGGCTTTTGTAAAACGGATATTATACCACTTATCCAAAATTATTTATCCAAACCCGGTTCTCTAATAATTTTTGTCCAAACCCGGTTCTCCAAGATTTCCGTTTCTCCAAAATCACTTGTCAAAATTAACGCTTTCTCCAAGAA
>JAYUFM010000142.1:0-8992 GCA_043738715.1 bacterium
AACCGTTTTTACCTCAGCCTTGCAAGTCTCAATTTGAGAATGCAATACTGAATTCTTGCTTGTTGTAATGTCTTTAAAAGTTCCGAATCCCCCACCGAGACTTATCAAAAGAATAGCCCATATTAAATCGAACCAAATGACCCTCAGTTTGTTTGCAATCCAGACAAGCCATACGAATGGAAATGCTAAGTAGTGCAAATATGTTCCGCCTTCTTTGATAGCCGCTTTACTGGATAATGAAATATGCGACATATCCTGATCACTTGGAAATGAATGCATTCCAATCGAAAGTCCTAGCCACAATAGAATATACCAGACCAGACTTTCAGTTGGTGCAAAAGTTGCAATATAACTTAGCAGTATGGCAGTAATGGAATTTACCAGCAGCGGTCCAATTGAAATCCAAAAAGTCTGGCTGTATTTTTTTGGAACTTCATGCTTGACATAACCTGCTACCCCTTTTCCAATTTGAAAATATTTAACCTCATGAACCGTAACGCCCAACTGTCTACAGAAAAATGCGTGTGCCCATTCATGAAGCACCACACCTGGGAAAGTTACTAGAGAGATCAGCCAACCTGGGATGAAAAACATAAATTTATTTTTAGTTTACTAATATTTATTTTAAATATACTACTACTTTTTAATATACTTATCCAGAAAGGCAATCACTTTTGGATATGCATCTAACCTGTTTTTTAATTTTGCAATTCCGTGCCCTTCATCTTGGTATACAAGTAGGTCTGTTTCTCTACCAAGTTCTTTTAATTTATTAACCATTTGCTCGGCTTCATTTAGAGGGACTCTTGGATCATTAGCACCGTGAATTACAAATAATGGTGCCTTAATTTTTTCTACATGATTTATTGGTGAAATTGCATATAAAAGATCGCGATGTTTATCCAAAAAACCATATTCCGCCTCGCGAAGCACTCTTCTATATGGTGCGGTTTTTTCTAGGAAGGTTATGAAATTCGCAATTCCTACAATATCAATCCCTGCCGCCCATAAATCAGGATAGAAAGCTAATCCGGCCAATGTCATATACCCGCCATAACTGCCACCCATGAGAACCACTTTTTGACTATCCAATTCAGAATTTGTTTGAATATATTTATGCAAATATTCTAAATCCTTTACTGAATCCAATCTTTTTTCAATATCATCCATTGCTAGATATTTTTTTCCATAACCAGTACTTCCTCTTACATTTGGTGCAATAACTGCGTATCCGTAATAAACAAAATACTGAATCATAAGTGCCAAAGTAGGAGTAAATTGTGCCTCAGGTCCACCGTGAATATGAACTATGACTGGAACCTTTGTCCCTGGTTGAATGTTCTTTGGTAAAAATAAAAATGCTGGAATTTCTAATCCATCAAATGATGTATATTTTACAAGTTTCGGCTCCACCAAATCTTGACTTGCTACACCTTGTGGGCTCTGGGTTATTTGCCAGTACTTATTTTCTTCAATTGAATACACCCACACATTTGCATTCTTTGTGGCACTTCCAATAGTTAATGCCATATATTTTGAATCAATAGAAAAAGTTCCTGAATAGACCATTCCTGGTGGTAAATCGAAAGGATACAATCTTGTGAGGTCCGCGCTGTCTCTAATGCTCATTTTTCCATATCCATCTTCATTGATAACAGTCGACACGTATTTTCCATCACGCGAGATAAATACATAATCAACATCCCAGTCTGGAGTCAATACATATTCAAAAATTTTTGTTTCAAGTGAATATTTACTTAGACCCATAAAATCCCTATCCTTGTTCGTAATCACAAAAAACGCAGATTCGTCAGGTAGCCATCTTGCAGATCCAAAATAAACAGGCCCATCATGCGGGTTAATGTGCTCTATCTCTTTTGACTCAAGATTAATCAAAAACATATCTTGATCTAGATTTGTGTTGTTTCTGCTTATTCCAAGATATGTTCCTTTGGGTGAAAATCCCATTACATTACAAGGTCCTCCTTTATCGTAGACACATTCAATTTCTCCCGTCTCTAAATTCATTATATAAGCATCTTTGTCGCTACCATTTCTCTCGGTTGAAACATAGGAAATATATTTTCCATCAAATGAAAACTTCCCAAAATCATGCCTGACATCAGGTTTTTCTGTTAGTCCCCTTGTTTCCTTTGTTTCAAGTGAATATAAAAAAAATTGAGTTTTTTCGTCCCCTCCCTTAGCCTTACCAAACACTATTTCATTTTTTGTTGGAGAAAAGACAGCAAAAGAAATAGAATCTTCATAAAATGTAATCTGTTCTGCTTCCCCTCCATTGATTGATGTTAAATAGAGCTGAGTGGTACCAGAAAGATTACTCAGAAAAGCAACCTTACTGTTATCAGGGCTAAACGATTCACCACTTGATGATTTAACTTCAAGAAAATCTTGTATAGTGTATTTTTTCAATTTATATTTTTTTATATTTTAAATTATTTTATCTTTCGAACACTAAGAGATGGTGAACATCATGAATAGATTTCTGATCATAACCTAGATCTTCTGAATGAGTTGTTTTCCAACCAAATGATTCAAAACGTTTTATCCAGTCTTCTGGTGTCTCATATGTTCCAGGAACAGGAATATCAGCATAGTTAAAAAAACGATTCCATAAAGTATCATTTGCGAATGTTCTCTCGTGGTCTAAGGCAATTTCTTCGGGTGTATTACCCACAGGTACAGTTTCAATGATTATAAGTTTTTTCGCAACAATTCTATCAAGTTCTTTTAGAATGTTTTCATTCACTTTTTCATGGTGGATGACATTTGTTAGCACTGCTGATTCATAGTATTTGTCTTCGACATTTACAATCTTTCCCTGACCATCAATGCAATCACCGAGCATCACAAAAGGCACAGTCACATTACTTGAACGAAAATCTCTCACGTCTCCTCCTTCTATATCGAGTCCTAGTTCATCTTTTAGTTTTTGGGTAACTTCTCCAGCGCCCATTCCATAATCAAATACTTTACCTTTTATTCCTTGAAGATGAGGAGTCACCTGCAACACAATTTTATTTACCCTATCAGAAAGACCTAATTGAATTAGTTCAAAAATATTTTTATCACCCACTTTAGTATTTAAAAATAAAGCTTTAACTTTTTCCTCGGTATCTACTAAGGTTTGTGATTCTAAAATAAAGTTAACTACTTTTTCTGCAGTCGTATCTGCCTCGATTTGAGAAAGTCCCAATTGGTTAAACGTAAAAGAATAATCCCTTAAAACAAGTTCTTTAGTCTGTTGGTTTGTAACCGCCTTGGTTAGACGATCTTTTATAATCTGAGTGTGTGAATTCATGATGGAACTTTATCAAAATTACCATTAATTTTCAATACTTTATTTATATCTAGAATTCTATTATTTGACACATATATATTACCATGTTACTATATTTTAATGAATCCAAATAATCACGTTATGAATAAAAACAACCGAGCCATTACTAATGGGTCGCTTTTTGCTGTCTGTGCTGTATACCATCCAACTTCAATGTTTATATTTAGCCGTGATTATTGTAATTAATACAAGATACTCCATATCTTTATTTAGAAAAATCTCGGCTGAGTGAAAGCCGAGATTTTTCTTTTATTTCACCCAGCAACTACGTACCTTCACAACAACAAAAACACTACACCCAGTATTCAGTCATGATCAAAAAAACCATCAAACAGTACCTCGTCCTAAACGCAATTTCATCTTTTGCCATGGGGACAATCGCTGCAGTCTATGTCACCTTCCTTACCTCACACGGATTAAATCTATTCGAAGTGAACATGGTGAACTTTGTGTTCTTTGCTACCCTCTTTATTTGCGAAATCCCAACAGGAGCATTCGCAGATATCTTCGGTAGGAAGACTTCATTTGTTCTGTCGTGTCTTATTCTCTCGGCAGGAACATTCATTTATGCATTCTCCAAATCATTTTGGGGATTTGCACTAGCAGAGTTTGTCAGTGCAATTGGTAAAACATTTGCAAGCGGTGCCTTCCAGGCATGGCTAGTAGATTCGCTAAAGCATCACGGACACACTGAGCCACTAAATCGAGTATTCTCTAAAGTAAGAGTTGTTGGTCAATCTGCTGGAATTATTTCCGCATTAATTGGCGCATCTCTTGCAGACATAAGGGCGGACCTACCGTGGATCCTAATGGGGGTATTGGAACTAATCGCAGGCATTACCGCATTTTTCTGGCTAAAAGAAGATTACTTTGTAAAAAAGAAATTCTCAATCAGACTTGGACTTTCAGCGATGAAAGAAACAGTACAGCAAAGTATCGAATTCGGAATGAAAAATAAAGTGGTCAGGTTTCTCTTGGTTGCTGGAATCATTCAAATGTTTTCTGTCCAAGCAGTCAACATGCAGTGGCAACCCTATTTCGTAAAATACCTTGTCGAGAAGAAACTCCTTGGTTTTTTGTGGGTAGGCATGGTTGTTGGAATCATGATTGGTTCCAGCCTTGCCGGAAAATTGCTATGCCTTGTCAAAAATGAGAAAGCTGCACTAATCATCTGCCAAGTTCTAACGGGTGTTGGTATAACACTAGTGACAATTCTACCGTTCCCGGTCGGAATCGTCATGTTTATACTTCATGAAATTCCAAGAGGTATGTATGCACCATTGAAAGATAAGTTCCTGCAGGACAGCATTCCCTCAAGCGCACGTGCCACCATTACATCGTTCGAATCTATATCACCGCACCTTGGTGCAACGATTGGACTATTCACAAGTGGATTCTTGGCAGACAAATTCGGAATACAGTCAGCATGGGTCACATCAGGATTATTCCTGGTAGTGATGACGTTGTTGTTTTCTAGAAATAGAAGCAAGAAAAGTTGAATAACAAGCGCAGTCAAAAGCCCTGATTGGAACGGCTCAAAATAGTTCCATACCGCACAGCTAAAATAGTTGTGCGGTTTTTGTTTTGAGTTGCACTAACCAATTAATGACAAATCAAATTATCTATTCCTACCAATTCATTTTTCTATAGACCACATCAACCGCTTGATTTGAAATTAAATGTTTAAATACCATTCTAGTTCGATAATCTGTCGAAACTGCTTCAAGATCGCTTAGGGCGAAACCAGCATGGGCATTTGAATCACCATTCTCATATGTAATTTTTTTCCAAAAAATTACATCCCCCGCTTCAATTTCATTTACATCTACAATTTTCCATTCTTTATTTTCTGCTAACAATTTTTGAACTGTGCCAACAGTTGCGTGTGGCCTATCCATTAATTGGAAGATGGCTAATATTCCACTGACAAAATACGCGCATGATGCATCTCCGTCATCTAGAATATCCTTTTCCTCTCCAGAATCCTTAAAACGAACAAAAATTGAATTGAATATTTTTGATCCAACACTGTTTTCAATTGCTTTTATATAAGTCTTCTTCTTTAATATTTCAATGTTTGAATCTGGCATGATCGATATTTTAAAATTAAATAATATAGATCATATCACTATTTTAAATATGATTACTTGATCTCAATCAACACCTCATTCCTATTCATCCAAGGTGGTGTCCAAGGAGCGTTGTATCCAGCATATTGAGGCCCACCAATTGCAGAAACATTATCTTTTTTCAATGAATCTATCAGTTCTTGTTTTTTAGATTGTACCCTTGCATCAGTTCTCCACCACGAAAAACGAATTACAGCCATTTTCTTTTCAGGAACCGTAACAAGACTTACCCTGGAATCATTCGGTGTCGGCAATGTCTCAAGTGTATATGATTTTGGCATTCCAAATGCAATTGTATGTGATTCACCTTCGATATTTGCCATTACTGGCGCAGTCATAGCGATTGACTGAGAGGTGCTTTTTCCATCAACGCTTTTCTCGATAACCGGTGCAGTCATCGCAATGCTTTCTTTTTTTGTATTTCCTCCAAAAATATATCCCGCCACAATTCGAAAACCTTGATTTAGAGCTTCTTTGTAAGTTCCTTTAACAGTTGTTTGTGCAACGATATGTGACGGATAAAGACGTATTTCGTAATTGTTTTTACTTTCTATAACTGAATATTCTGTGTTCTCTACCCTCGATGAAAAATAGCCCCAGAGTGACCAAAGGATGATGATACAGATAATGGTGTATATGATGTTCATACCTTGTATTGTAGCACTTATTACTGATACTGAACGTAAATTGGTTTTGGTTTAAGACCCAAAACATCAAGTGGTGTCATCAGGCCGGTACTTGATGTTTTAGTGTCGTTTTTATAGAAAAGTTTTATTCCAGTAAATTGAATTGGTTCAGTATCAATGACCCGACTGTATGTACCACGCTTTAAATCTTTTGATCCCCAACCATCCATCACCATAACAACCTGCACCTCTGGAGTCGGCTTGATCTGCAACGCACCTGTAACCATGTTATCTGTAAATCTGTGTACCAGCAAAACCTTTGGTGGCAATTTATTTTCCTTTACAATGTCAGATAGATAATTGATGACATAATTTATATCTCCAGAATTTACAGTACCTATAACAGTTCCAGGCTTTTGCTTTGTTTTCATAGAAAATTCAGGATCAATTGCAAGATGAATATCTGGTTTCATCATATAATTTTTAAATTTTGGCAATTCCTGCTGTACAGTACTAAGTCCAACCTGAAGATCAAGGATTAAAATCCCCTTTGCCTCTTGTGCCATTTCGTAGGCTTTATCAATTTCTTCATCAGGCATTATGGCTCGATACATTCCATCAGGACCAGCACTTCCTTGAGCAACCATGGCAATGTATTCAATTGCCGGCATTACTGGCGTTGTTGGATCAGCCGTTTCCCACATTGCTGTCGTAGTGGCAAGGCGTCGCAGAACTTCGTCAGGTTCATATTCACCTAGAATTCCCATTTTTTTAGAATAGAAATTTCCGTAATATGCCAAGATTCGCTTGAAAGGTAAAATTGCATCACCATTTGGATAAGGAGCAATAGTCGGCCATTTCTTACCAGGAATTGTAACACTTGAACTGGTGCTGTATACGGGCAACACAATTGGCGCTGTTAGGGCGGTGCTGGTTCCAATTGTTTTTTTAGTTTTTTTCGAAACTGTTTTAGAAGTTGCTTTTGTTGTCGTTGCAGAAGTTTTTTTAGTTGTAGTCGCTGTTGTCGTTGAAACATTTATAGTAGACGTTGCCAATGTTGATGTAGAAGTTGTTGCTAAAATTGGCTTTGGTGGCACGTAATTATCAAGAACCAATAATCGCTTGTCGTAATCTGCTTTATCAAGAATTGCGGGCCAGACTGGTACTTTTATTTCTTCGGCAACAGTGGTTGTAGATTGATTAGTACTATTGTCTCCCTTAGTTGCTGAAATTTTTCTAGTAATTAAACTACCTGCGATTATTACTATAAATAAAAAAATAATCCCAAAAATAAGTGTAATTTTTAAAAACCGAGATTTACGTTTTTTTGTGTTAGCTACCATATTGTGAGTAACAATATAGCATATTCATTGATCATTGCGACTATATTACTTTCGCAAAATCTTTTCCATTAACTTTCCTTTCGCTAGTTCATCTACTAATTTATCCAAATATCGGATTTCACGCATAAGTGGGTCTTTGATTTCCTCTATTCGGACACCACAAATCACACCTGTGATTAACGATCTTTTAGGGTTAAGTTCTGGTGCTTTTAAATAAAAAGTTTCAAAATCTATCCCTTTTTCCAATTGCTTTTCCAATTGCTTTTTTGTGTAGCCGGTTAACCAACAAATAATCTCATCAACTTCTGCCTTTGTTCGCCCTTTTTTCACCGCTTTTACAATGTAGTAAGGGTAAACCTTGGAAAAGGCTGTGGCATAGAGATTTTTTGTTCTAGTATTATTTTTTGGCTCCATATTGATTAAGTATATCAAAACCAACAACTAAATCAGCTTTACTAAATCGACAATTTCGTCGACAGGAAGTTGGTGAGAAGGTATTTCAAAATGATCTTTTGGTTCAAGCATAGAATATTTGCCATGTTTAATATGAATAGTTTTTAAACCAAGCTGATTAGCATATCTGATTTCGCAATCAATTCGATTCCCTATGACTATAATTTCTCTATCCTGAAAATCTTTATTAATTCTGACAAATTTTTCATGTTTATGAACATCAGAATCTACAACATGTATCTCTTCAAAATACTTTCTTATTCCTAAAACATCAATCTTTCTGTTTTGACGATACTGGAATCCTCTAGTTACTAAGATATTTATAAAATCATTTGATTCCAAAATCGAACCCATACCATCAAACAATTTTATGAGCCAATTTCCCCCTGTGTCTATTGGCTGATTGGTGGAATCAAATAATGTGTCGTCAAGATCAAATATAATAACTTTTTTCTTTTTATCTTCCATTATTGATTATTTTTTTGATTGTTTTGTTAATTATCTTTGGGTCGCTGTATATTTGGCCTGATTCTGAAATGGTTGCTAGAGGAACTGACATTATTCTTGAATCCTTGGTTACTTTAAACTTTCCTAATTCAACCTTCTGTTCAAGTGAATATTTCAATAATATATTTTCAGGTATTGGCACATTGTTATACAAAATGTAGTCGGCTTTTTTTCCTAGTCGGCTTTCAATTTTTTCCACAAAATCAGTTGCGGTGTAATTATCCGTCTCTCCCTTTTTAGTCATAATGTTTAATATCAAAATGATTTTAGCTTTTGATTTTACAATTGATTCCTTTATTCCATTTGGCAACAATACTGGAATGATGCTGGAATACAGGTCTCCTGGACATATAACGACATAGTCAGCCTGCTTTATCGCCTGAATGGATAATTCAGTAGCTCTGACTTTTGGTTTTAAATATATATATGAAATTGAATGTACCTCTGGATTCCATAAAGGATTTTTGGCAATCGTATCAATGTTGGTCTCTCCTGAAATTGTATTTCCGATACTGAGGGTGGCACACAATTCTGTTTTTTCATTTGTAACAGGGATGACTCGGTGTTCTCCTAAAC
>JAYUFM010000143.1:0-8991 GCA_043738715.1 bacterium
AATATATGACGGGCTAAATTTAACACGCAAATCATCTGCCACTATTTTCATAGAGTCTCTGTTAACTGGCATCTTGCGTATATTTATTTCTTTTGTCAGAAACTCACGTACCGAGAAATAATTAAAAGGAATTTTTTTTCGCAACAGGTCAACAACAGTCCCCTTGCCTGACCCGATAGTTCCAGTGATCCCAATAATGATTGGGGCTCTTTGGTTTTTTGAAGTTTTGCGTTTTTTTCTCAATCGGTAATAACTTAAAAAGATAACTGAACCAATTAAAATACTACCCAAAATATCCGACCAATAGTGCACACCTAAATACACACGACTATACGATATGAGAACTATTATTGCGATGTTCGAAAATATAAAAATATTTTTCAATATTTTTGACTTAAAATGACTTTCATAAAATAGTGCGATACACAGAAAGAAAACCAATGCCAACATCGCATGGGCACTGGGAAATGAATATCCTATCTCTGAAATAAAAGTGACCGGGGGTCGCTGTCTCTGGATAATCCATTTGATAACCACAACTGCTATTGCAGAAATTGACATGACCCAAAAGAAGTCTCTTGCATCCTTTTTCTTTCCATGGATCCATAAAGTTCCAATCAAAACCATAGACAGGAGAAAAAAACTGGTAGGGCTACCAATGTTTGTAATAAATAACATAAAATAAATCATATGTTTTATTACTTTTGATCAGCCACCATTGCCTCAATATATTCCTTGTGAGACACACACTTTACATTAGGCTTTGTACAAGCATATTTCGCAAAATCTTTTAAAGCTTCCCAGTACAATCCATCGTTCCATAATGAGAAATGGTGCCCAATTGAAAGAGGAGATTTATTACCATTATAGTGAGAATCGAAATAATCTTTGTAAGCATTTACCACTTCATCTTTATCTTCTTCCCATTCTTTAGTTCCTTTTTTTAGCAGATCCTTTGCACCGGTTTGACGAAACCACCAGTTATAATCCATAGCTAATATATTTGTCTTTTGTTTTGTTTTAACTACTCCTAATGGTATGTGCCAAAGGCCATCTGCATCTTTGAACGGAAAAGAAAATGGTTTTGCTATCTGACTTGAGTCATATAAAAAATGGTGATCCTTTAGGACTATATACAAATTATCATTTACACCTAGGTTAGGTGCACGGAATCCCACAAAATCACCTATATTTAACTGTAAATTTTCTTTTAGTTTCAGTGCTGGGTTTAGCTTCTCTATATTAGACATTATTTCATTGAATGACTGGAATTCACTTTCCCATTCTGCGACAGTCCATTTAGACCCATCATTGTGACCTGCGGAATGTGAACCTATCTCATGTCCCTCTCTTAGTGCTCTATTAATTTCAACAATTCTGTCTGATATTTCTGAATCTGAGTCAGAATAACCAATAGCACTATCTCCAACCTTTCCTGTTGGTGAAATGTACGAATCTTTTGTTCCGTTGGTTAGAAAATAAACTGCATTTATAAAGAATGTAAAATGAACAGGCGAACCAATGTCTTTCATTTCATTTGCAAAATTTAGGATGCTTTCCCATGAGTGAATAGATTTTGATCCATCAAAAGCCATTAAAACGTATTGTGTTTTATCTGCAACAGAATCACTTGTTGTTGCATTCAATTGGGATACAGAATCTGAAACACTTGCTGTAGACGAGACATTAGGAAAATTAGAAGACCCCACAAGAACCTGCTCATCGGCATTTTTTATATCATCAACATGACCCTCATCCGTTTCATTATTAATTTGGGACACCCTTTTACCATCATGGTCTGAGCTCATTGAATATCCAAAAGAGTTACCGGTGAGGTTAAATGCCATACTGGCGGAAAAAAAGGTAATGCCACAAAAAACAGCAATCAATGATATAACAAACGATTTGTGTTTTTCTTCAGTGGCCATGTGTTTGATAGATTATATCACCTTTTAATTTCAGAATCTTTACAGATTTAGATAATTTAACTTAGATTAAAATTTGATATAAAAATAATTAAAAATTTATAAAGATAATTGCTGAAAAAATAGCTAGGATTATTCTGTACCACCCAAACGAGCTTAGACTATTTTTCTGAATATACTTCAAAAATGACTTAATGGCTATTAAAGCGACCACAAATGAGACACTGAAGCCTAGTACAAGCTGTACAATGTCTGCCGAACCAAACAATTGATAGTTTTTGTATATATCCAAAAAAGTGGCAGCTATCATTGTTGGTATGGCTAATATAAAGGAGAATTCTACAATTTGAACACGAGTAAGGCCGAGGAGTTGCCCTCCCACGATAGTGGCGGCCGAGCGCGATACCCCTGGAATCATTGAGACGGATTGCGCGAGGCCGATATAAAAAGCTTTTTTATAAGTAATAG
Organism: bacterium; assembly: GCA_043738715.1. Classification (GTDB taxonomy): domain Bacteria; phylum Patescibacteriota; class Minisyncoccia; order Phycocordibacterales; family CAIZLB01; genus JBAXAB01. The sequence goes on from JAYUFM010000143.1 coordinate 2,394, forward strand.
GAGTCTGTTTAACTTCAGATAGCGATACCGCCTCGGATTCTGATTTTTGATTTTTTACTGATAATTCATCAGAATTTTTTTGTAATGCATCTTTTGCTAATTTCTTTTCAAACCAAATAATCACAATTCCTCCAATAAATAGACTCAAAATAACGACTACGGTATTTCCCAACAAATATGTTTTTATGATTTTATAAAAGATCAATCCGAGGACGGCAGTAGGTAAAAAAGCAACAAATGTCTTTTTTAGTAAGTCGACATTTTTTAATAATGTCTTTAAATACAGAACTACTACTGCAGAAATAGACCCTAGTTGAATAATAATCTCAAAACTTTTTGTAAAATCTGTATCGCTTATCCCAAGCAACTTTCCAGCCAAAATCATGTGGCCAGTTGAAGAGATCGGGAGAAATTCTGTTATTCCCTCTATTATACTGAGGATAATTGTATGTATAGTTGTCATTTGTAAAATATTTTAAAACACTTAATAAATAAGTCTGGTGCTAGCAATATATCACAAATAGCTAGTACCGCAGATCTTTAAAAACCAATATCTTATGATAAAATAACTATAAATTTGCACCTCTTTCCGTCATTCCCCACCTTGATTTTTAAACTTCCACCCTGTGCTTCTATATATAACCTTGAGACATATAAGCCTAAACTACTAGCAGATAAAGCCCCTTCCATAGCATCCCCATCTTTACTAAACTTATTCAATAAAACAGGAGAGATGTTGGGTAATGATCTGATACCCTCATCGTTAATAATAATTTTTATTTTTTGTACCTCACCTTCCTTAATTTTAGACAGGTATATATCTATCTTTAAATCTTTTGAATAGAAGATAGAATTTTCAATTATATTTTCTAAAGCATTTTTAAATTTTTCCTTATCCCCTCTGACAATATAATTTTCCCCGATTTTAAAATTAAAATCTACTGTAATGTTTTGATGATTAATTGAAAATTGCTTTTCACATAAAATATCATTAATTATTTGAGAAACATCAAAATCATCTTTTGAATACTTGACCTCTTCATTTTCGATTTGGGAGATAGACAAAAAATCCCTAATAATGATAACAAACCGGTCAATTATTCCCTGCAGACTTTTCAAACCTATTTTATCCAAATCGATATCTTTATCATTCAACAAAGACGAGTAAGCGTTTATAGCCGTTAAAGGACTGGCCATTTGATGTCTAGCTAACGATACAAATTTTGATTTTATCTCGTCTACCTCTTTTAATTTTCTATTTGCATCGGCCAACTCGTTAAACAGACAGAGGTTTTCTTCGTGTTGTTCAGCTTGTTTTTTAACACTTTTTATAAGAAGGATACCAACGATTATAGAAACAGTAAGAAAGGCAACGTGTGTAAATGCACGATTGTATGTAATAGGGACTCCATTTTTCTCAAATTGTTCAAAAACTGATATTTTTAATAAAGTAAAAACCCATAGAACAAAGATAAAAATTTCAGTTGCTATAATTTTTATATTAAATAAATGATGTCGGGTTACCGCCGAAGTTATAGCAAAAAGCATAACAATTGTTGCAGTAGGTCCAATCCACATATATTCATAATTATGTAGAGCTGGAAGTATTAAATTTGTAACATATGCAACAATTGATGAGATTGTGTACCCCAAAAATAAATAAAGTAGTTGTGATTTCCTTGCTGAGATTGTGGTTTTTTTGTATTTAATAAAAAACTTATAAAAACCTCGCCCCATATAATATAGGGTATAGACAACAAAGAGAAAATAATAAGGTCCAAACAATAAAGAATTCTCTCCTGTAGAACTGACCTCCCCACCTGTTATAACCAATGGGGTAAACAATATTAAGTAAATCAAAGTACTATTCACCACAATTACCTTAAATAGGTCTTTTATATATCCGTGTTCAGGATCAGGAAAAATTAAACTAAAATAATAAAAACTACTTCCAATAAGTGTAGCGGCGACATATAAATTTTTTGATATAAAATCAATGTTTTCCCAATTTGCCAATCTGTAAAAAATCAGACTCCCCGCCCACCAAACAATTGTGGTCATCTTTAGCAGGTAGACCGAATATTGAATTCCTTTATCTCCTTTATTCCTATTTCCTGAAGACGAAATAACAACCAACACAAGGTTTATTAATATAATTATGCTCAATACTATATTGATGCTATCCATTTATTTTATTGATTACGAAACATATTTTAACAAAGTTAGATGAATTTTTCATGAAAAAACTAGAGTTAATGTACAGTTATTTTTCGTGAGGTAATAGTTTTTATGGCTTTGAAAAAACTGGTTTTTATGGCAATATGCAATAGCTGTTGATTATATAAGTATAACTTATTCACCAACAGTAGAAACATACAATATGGTGACTATAGTTTAGTGGTAAAACTCCGGTTTGTGGAACCGGTATCGAGGGTCCGATTCCCTCTAGTCACCCATTCAAAACAATCCGCATAGCGGATTAAAAAAACTGCATGGGTGGCGTAAGCAAGCGCCAAAGCGCTTGCGTGGGGGAATCGGATTTGATGAAGCGCTTAGTCCCCTTCCCTTTGATTGAGACTTACTCACAAATTGTCTGAGGTATATATACTTTAACTTCAGTAAAACCTGCGGCAGAGAACATTGTTTTCAATTGCTTTCTGCCATTTTGAGATGCGATCTCCAGAATATCAGCCTTGCATGCATCCTGTCGTATGGCTCTTTCAGCTTCTAGTCGTGCCTTTGATTCCAGGTCTTTACCGTCTCGCGAAAGAAGTCCTTCTCGTCTGTCATATACTCGAGTTTTTTCATTATCAAGTTTAGTCACAAGTATTTCTGGAGCAGGTAGGTTTATGGTTAATGTTGTTCCACTTATGACAATATCTGCATCTGCCATTTTTTGCAGATCAAATCCTGCAATAATATCAGCATGAGCAATTAGGAGTATCCGATCCCCATATAGGATGTTCTCGAAAAAGTTCCCTTTCTGTCCTCCTTCAATAATCTTTTCAAGGGTAAAGGAAGCTGTCTCTAGTCTGCCAAGGGTTCGTATCTCTTTTATTATTGATGTCTGGTCAAGTCGGATGTTACTTGTTGATCCAAATAGATATTGCCCAATATGATAAGCGCCGTATGAAAGGACCAGAATAGCCATGACCGCGGCTATTGTTTTAAAGATGAATGTTTTATACATACAAACAGCATAGCTCTACCTGTCTGTGTAGTAAAGCCGCACATGCAAAACCAGATTTAGAGTGTTTTTCTTAAGGAGTATGAACATAAGGTTTTTTAGTGAAATTACTTCATCAACCCTTCCAAGATATTTGTTATCTGCTCTTTAAAATTCATCTCAGTATTAAACGCCGATAATTTATATTTCTCTGACTCCTCACGAACCCTCTTTCCAAACACACTAACCATTTGTGCAATTCTTGGTAATGTTTCCTCATCTTTTGTATGCTGTAAAGACCAATCTTCCTCTGGGTTTCCCATTTTAATTCCCTTCAAGATTTCTTCAGTATTTTCTTTGTACAGATAAATAACTTTTATATTCGCATCTTTCATCTTAGCGACCTCTTCTGGTGGTATTTGGTATCCTTCAATAATATAATCCTGTTTTTCAGACAGCGCATATTCTATAAACCATTGAATTCCCTTCCAAGCTGTTCTAGCTTGCTTAACATACATATCCACTATTTCCTCTGCAGTAAATTTCTTGTAGAAGTCATCGTTACCTTCGTGTTCATCTCGCTTCGCACGTAATGGAAACTTCTCATTAAATTCTTCATCTGATACATAAGCCATTTCAATACAGTTAATGTAATCTGCAGGAATCATAGAAATTCCAAGCTTTTTAGAAAGCATGCGGGCTAGGGTTGTTTTTCCGCATCTTGGCACTCCTCCAATTAGGTAAATCATGGAGTGAGTATAGCAAAGATAGAAATGGGTGTCTTTTGTTCTGGTATACTTTTAATATGACAGAAAAACACAACTTAAGTGAAGTTTTAATCGCCACCCCTGAAGATGCTAGAGGAATAAAAGAAATTTCGTATTATTCTTGGCTTGCAACGTATCCTAATGAAAAGGAAGGGATTACTCTTGATGATATCAAAGAGAGGTTAAAAAACGCTCTTTCTGAGGAAAAAATAGCTGAGAAGGCCAGACAAATATCCAACTCAGAAGACGAAAGGTATCTTGTGGTAAAAGATAGTGACAAACCTGTCGGTTATTGCCATGTTAAAAAATACCCAGATAGAAACCAGCTTCATGCAATTTACATCTTGCCAGAATATTTAGGACAAGGAATCGGCACTAAATTGTGGGATGAGGCTAAGAAATTCTTTGACCCAACCAAAGACACGAAAGTTGAAGTTGCCACTTACAATAAAAATGCTATTAATTTTTATCGAAAGCTAGGATTCAAAGACACTGAAAGAGTTTTTACAGATGAAAAGTTGAGAATGAACAGTGGCTCGATTATTACTGAGACTGAAATGATAATTAAAGCTGGAAACTAGTAATATGTTGCATCTTCAAACTCACCTCTTCAATTTACCTATATAACAAGGCTTGGACAGAGACCCCAACACATTACTTATAATAACTTCCGAATCCGCGTTGTTATTATTAGATTTTTAAATTCGAAATTGTTTAACGGAGGAGGGTGGATAATCATCTATAATTCACGTGGATAAACTTGCCAAGATCTGATAAAGTGACTTCATGGAAACCGCCCGAAAAACTCTTATCGCCTCTACCCTTCTAGTTGTTATTGTGGCTGTGATTTACTTCTTGTTCCTTTCAAAGACAATCATTCTTTATTTATTAATAGCTATCCTTCTGGTGTTCGCAGTAAACCCCTTGGTGGTTAAATTAGAGAAGTGGGGTGCCAAGAGAACTATGGCCATTTTGTTGTCCGATTTATTTTTATTGATAGTAATTTCAGGAATTTTAACTACAGTTGTCTTACCACTCATTACTCAGGGTGCTGACCTGTTCCAAAATCTTCCTGAAATAACAAATAAGATATTTAACAACGATGCGTTGGTTGGTTTAAATGAAAAATATCACTTTTCAGATAGTTTGAAACAGGCTTCCGGGGAATTTTCTTCAATAATTAAAGGAGGGGGTTCATCTATTCTTTTATTTACTAGTATAGTATTTTCAAAAGTCTTTGCCATTATTTCAGTACTAGTGTTGGCGTTCTTGCTCCAGATCGAAGGAAAAAATATTTGGAGGGGTTTACTTGAACTGTTTCCTGCAAAAATTTCAGAACGAGCTGAGAGAATCGGTTTAAGCATTATGAATGCAGTTAGCGGTTTTGTTTTAGGAAACCTTTTTATTAGTTTAATTGCAGGGATAGTGACACTAATCACCTTATGGATACTAAACGTTCCATACATGTTCGCCTTAGCCGCTTTGGTAGCGTTGTTTGATATTATCCCTCTTGTTGGTGCTGCAATTGCAACGGTTGCTGTCGGATTGGTGGCGCTAACTCAAAGTACCTTCGCTGCTATTGTTTCAATAGCGGTTCTTTTAATTTATCAATTCGTAGAAGGACACATCATACAGCCCTTGGTCTACTCTAAGTCAGTGAATCTTTCCGCCTTATTTATTGTGATAGCATCCCTTCTTGGGGCAGAACTGGCGGGGATTGTCGGGGTATTGCTAGCCATTCCCCTTGCAGCCGTAGTACAGATCATGGTTGTTGAAGCATTTACATTTTATAAATCTGGCAAGGTCCGGTCTCAATAACCTGATAACCTATTGATATGGAAATTTTGAAACAATTTACCACCCCTCGTTACATTACATATTTCGTTCCGGTGATTGGGGTCTGTTTTTTTGGTTGGAATGCGTATTTTGTTTTACTTTTCTTTTGTATAGAAAATATCTTACAGGGTGTTTTCTTCTTTCTAAAAGGATTGGTGTGTATTCGTTATGGCGGAGGATTTATGTTTCTTTTAGTATTCGGCTTAATCTATTTTTTTCACATTATATTCTTATTCAATGGAGTAAACGAAATTGCTAACATGTTTCATATAATTGCCATACCATCCATATACACCATCGCCATAAACGTCTTATTAGTTTCAATTCCAAATTTCATCAATTTATTTCATTTTGCAAAAACTCAAAAAACCATCACAGCCATAACCACAAATAAGAATTTATCCAAAAAAGAAATTAAAAATGAATTAGTAAAGAAAGACATATCCCCTCTTATTAATTTTATTCTAAGCGCAAAGGAAATGATGCTAAGAATTGCCACATTATGGCTCACTATGCCATTTGTAATGATCATTTTATTTTTGAGTATATATTTTCATTTTGTAGTATTAGTAAGCAGCACTTTGCTAGTTATAGTTTTTTCTATTATTCACTTTAAAGTTGAAACGTATTTGCTAAGCGAGCGAGTGAAAATATTTAACTTGTATAACCTGGAAAGAGTGCAAAAAATTAATGAAATAGAAAAACAACAAAAGCGAACATAGGTACTTAGACAATTACAATTTGGTTTGCTAAGATTTTAACATGCAAAATTTAGAGTCCCCTAACAAAGGGTAACAATTCTCTTTATGAACAAAACACCAAAAAGATC
>JAYUFM010000144.1:0-3219 GCA_043738715.1 bacterium
GTCTTTTCAAAAGATTCCAAGGGAAAATTAACACCACTGCATCCGTTTGGTGAGGTTGCGCTCCTCGGTCTTGTAGAGGCCGGTATTCCAACAACTGCTGAACAGGAATCGTTGGACACTGTTAGTTTGGATGAATTCCTTGTAGACACTTCAAAAGATTCGTACATGCTTCGCGTTAAAGGTGAATCAATGATAGACGCGCACATCAAAGACGGTGATTATGTTTTGGTTGAAAGACGACAACATGCCAAGGACGGAGAAATTGTCATTGCAGATGTTGATGGTGGTTGGACTATGAAATATTATCGCTGTATAAAAAACGGTCGTCCTTGTTCACCATATCTGCAGCCTGCCAATGAATTATTTTCTGATATATATCCTGAAAACGATTTACAGATCGCTGCGGTGGTAAAGGCAGTTGTTAGAAAATACTAATACATTCCTGTTGTATACTATTTTAATATGAAGCAAGATTACCTGTATCGTTATACATCTGAGGGAGAGGGTATTTTTACGGCAGGTAAGAGACTACTTCCAGAAAGTCTCATTAATGAAGTCTTGGAGGCAAAAAAGTGGTTACCTAAACCAAGTCTCAATCCCAATTTTGAATATAAATTTTATTTGACCTCGAAAGGTAAGGAGCAATACGAAAATACATTATTAAATGTACATAGAAAATATCTTAAGGATATTAAACTCGAGCTGTTTGAAACAGAGAAACTCAAAAGTGAAAAGGAGATTGCTTTCCAAGATCAGTGGCAGGTTGTGTTTAAGAAATAATCCGCATATCCTGGCGACTACTTCTTCTTGGTTTTTCCGGTTTTCTTAATATCCCTATCTCTCCACAACTGGGGAATCATCATGTGCGGGTTCCACATTTTTTTAAGTTCGTTCACATCATCAGAAGGGTTGTATTTTCCAGTCTTTGTATAGTTATTTCCATTATCAATAATTGGTCCAGTTTCAAAAAATATTAACTGCGCAATACGTCTACCTACAACAAGGGGAATAGCATAGTGCTGTGAGTTGTTTGTGATCTCCATTGTCCATCTGTTTATATATCCAACATCACCCCAGCCTGCGCACTTACAAACCTCGATAAAACTACGTCCCATAGACGAACGTGCCTTCATCATTGTTGTTATGTGTCTTTTTCCGCCGATAAATTCATTTGTGTGGGCAAGTATTGTTTCACCAGGTTCTAATATGATCACTTTGTCTTCTGGGCTAATCCCATCAAAATCAAATTTGTAGTTCTTAAAAGCTTCTTTTGCAAGTACGGCTTTTTTAGGTTCTGTTCCCCAGACTCTTTCCACGTTCTCTTTACTATAAATATTAAATATATGCTGGAAGTGTTTAGGTGGAAGTTCGGGGAAGAAATATTCACCAAGAGTTAAATCGTAACTAGATGTTGCTAAGTTTTCCTTATTAAAGGGGGTTATAACAATATCTCCTTTTTCCATCTCTTCCATAATTCTTTTGTCAGAAAGTGCCATATTTTTGTTTTTATTCTTTTAATAAGTATTTATACCTTTTTAATAATATCCTGCTGACCCCGCTTTATAGTGAATATATCTTCGCTCATATCACAATGGATTGCAATACCCGGGACGGTTTTCTTGATGAATTCTCCCATTTTTTGGGCAATAGTCCTTAGGGTAGGGTGCACAGTTTGAGAGGACCTTAATTCTGCAACATAAATACTGGCAGGTAGTCCATAAGTGACTTCACACGCTACGTTATAACCGATTGCAGTGTAGTACTGCTTTACAGTTTGATCGCAGTCCAATTTTTCTACACTATTTTTTAGCACCTCCATTTTCTTTACAGCCTCGTCTCTGAAGCTGTCAGGTAACTGTTCCATATACCATGCATGAAATCCATGTTTTGTAGTTAGTATTGGCATTTCACATACTCCACTTCGGTGTCTCTGAATGTCTCTAAATGAACCAAAATCTAATCCGAATGTAAAAGTAATTTGTCCATATTTTTCAAATTGAGAGGGAAGTTCCGTCTTTGGAGGTCGTGAAGAAAGTATTTCAATTTGTTTGTTTAGTGCAGTGAGGTCTAAAGATTGTTTAACATCAAAATCTGGAACTGTGTCCAAATCAAAATAAGCAGTCTTTCCAATAGAACTTGCTAGATATTTTTCTTGCTCTTCATATGTTTTGTGACTGAAACTGCTGGTATATTTTTCTTTTAGGGAATTTTCAATTCTGCTTGCAAGGTCTTTTATTTCCTGTAACGGGTGATGCTTCATTATGTGAATATGATCGTACGCCTGGCGTAAGTTTGTGTGCCAACTGGCGAAAGTTGTTACCCCTGCTGGAAGGAAACCTCTCGCAATATCGAACGCCTTAGCCAGGATGGCTTTTTCGTAGGTTGTAGGTTTTTCACCATCACCGATTGGAAATCGAATTTTTAAATCTGGAACTAACACTTCAATTGATTTATTGTATAGGTCCATCCAGTCATTAAGGATTTTTTCACCCTCTTTTGTACCTAGTGGGTTAATAATTTCTTGTTTTGCGAAATCAATATATCGAGTGCTAGCTTCTTGCCCGTTGTATAGGCGCCAGTTCTGAATTTCTTTTGCTCCTAAAAGACTAATTTTTTCAGCGAACACTGTGGTGGTTCCACAATCGCCAATACTTTTATGGCCATAACCTACGTAATATGAAGCCATGAATTTTTGCCAGCCTACCTCTGCAATACGATCCATATGTACAGTTACACTTCGAGGGTCTCTAGAATACAGAGCCTGGGCCATCGCTATGGCTTCGGGGGTAAGATTATCAATGACAAAAATGTCAGATTGTGGTGTAGAAATGATTTTATGTTTTTCATTACCCATGGGGCTATTCTAGCCTCCAAGATTACTTTCGTCTACTTGCTTTCTAATATAGAATAGTTGTATTAATAGATTGCAGATTAAACCTCAAAAACCTATGAAAGACAAGCAAATAAAGAAGATCCTTCAGGACGAAAAAATAAGACAAAAATCAGTCATTAATTTAATTGCTTCAGAAAATTATGTGTCACAGGATGTGTTAGAGGCGTTAGGTTCAGAACTGACAAATAAATATGCAGAAGGTTATCCAAATGCAAGATATTACGGAGGAAACATAAATTCAGACAAAGTGGAATTGTTGTGCCAGAAAAGAGCGCTGTCTCTTTTTAAACTTAGTTCAAAAAAATGGCAGGTGAATGTTCAAGCAT
>JAYUFM010000145.1:0-3143 GCA_043738715.1 bacterium
GTAGAGGTTGTTGAACTGGCATTTATTGTTGATGTTGCAGTTACAGCTTTACCAATAGGTTTTTCAAGCCCAACAAATTCTGGTTTGTTTTCTGCTATCCAATCCAAATATTCACGCATAGCGGCAGATGCACCAATTGTATTTGTAGAGGGTGCTCTTTCAAACATCAGCACAAAAGAATATCGAGGTTTATCGTATGGAAAGAATCCAATGACTGAAGAATTTATAAATTTATTACCAACACCCACCTGGGCTGTACCTGTTTTAGCCGCTACTTTTATATAAGGGACATTAAGTACCTTAGCAGTTCCCATAGTAACCGTCATACGCATTCCTTCTCGTATAATATTGTAATTGTCTGAATTCTGAATTGGTACTTGCTCGAAAATTTTTGAATTATTATCTTCGTTATATACAATAGACGGACTAATTAACTGTCCATTTGTCGCAATGGCAGAAACTGCTCGTAAGGCTTGGATTGGAGTGATCTGAAAACCATATTGTCCGATTGCAGTGTTATAAGTATCACCGACTCTCCAAATTTCACCACTAAAGGTCTTTGCTTTCCAATCAATTGACGGAATCACTCCGTCACTACCTGAAAAGAAATTATCTTTGACTGACTGACCAAAACCAAACATCCGCGCGTACTTTCCAATGTTATCAATACCTAAACCTTTTTGATCCATAAATCCACCTCCAATTTCATAAAAATAAATATCTGACGAAACTGCAATTGCTTCCTCTATATTCGTCCAACCGTTTGCACGCCAGTCTTTGAAAATTGTAAATTCACCAGGTTTGAAAGGATTCGGGACTTTTAATTGACCGGTACTTTCTATTTTTTTATCTGGAGATATTACCCCTTCAGTAAGTGCTGCAATCGCCATAATTGGCTTAACAATAGAACCGGGCGCATAGAGGCCCGAACTTAAACGATCAAGGAACGGTAAAGAACTGCTGTTTTGATATGCATTAATTGCACTGACGTTTTGTCCGTCTGTCATAACATTTGAATCGTATTCAGGATAAGAAACCGCTGAAATTATTTCTCCTGAATTTAAATCCATCACTGCCCCTGATCCACCTACATACCCTGCCTTTCTGGAAGTCGCTGAAATTATTTTATATAAAGCCTCCTGCATACCAACATCAATTGACAGTTTAACTGTATCTCCCTTTTTTTCAGGTCTAACTACTGAATCATTTATTGGCTTGCCTGAAACGTCAGTTTCTGTGATTTTCAAACCATTCTCTCCTGTTAGAATGTTGTTATAATATTTTTCTACTCCATCTGCACCAGAATATTCAGTGTTGTAATAAAAACCATATTTGTCCTTCTTTGGATACTTAACATAACCAACTAGCAGGTGCGTCCCCGCCTGTTCCCTATAGCTTCTTTTTACGAAATCAGATGAATTAGGATCAATTACATTCCAAGCTAACAATTCACCGTTTCTATCTGTCACAACACCTCGTTCACCAAAAACAATTGAATTATGCAAAGTATTATTTTCAGCAATGTTTTTGTAAAATGCACCCTTTTGAATCTGAAGCTTGGCTAATTGATACAAGTAAGCTCCACCAAAAAACACAAAAACAATAATCAAGAAATATATAGTACGTCGTCGAATAGGCTTTTCTATTCGACCTTCAAATTGATCTGTATCAAAATCTGGCAGATTGGAGGAATCCAAAAATATTTCATCAGGGTCCAATGCTTCATATTTTTTTCTACGATTCCAAAATTTTCCTGAGAATGTACCCATGCCTAGATTCTAATCCTTTTTTTAATCAAATCAAAGATGACAAAGACACAAACCATGGTCAAAGTGAAAGGCCATTTTAGAGGGATTGTGTGTAAGGAATTAAAGGATTTTAAGACAATTGGACTTGCGTACAACAAATCTGCAATAAAGGCTACGAAAATACCGAAAAAGTAACGACTAAAAAACCAAGTATTAATTACTATTATAATGCTAAAAAACCACCACGGCATTACAAATACTGAGGCAAGTATGAAAATGTTAAAAATTATTTGGGACGATTTCGACATAGCGAATAGAATAAATTGGAACTAAGGATCTAAAAAGTATATAAGAAAAAGCATCACCAGGATTTGAATCGACCTTATCTACTACACCAATTAAAATATTCTGCATTGATGGCCATATCACGGGATCACCGATTGTGATTTTAGTTTCGCTTGGGACTTTAATATAAAAATTTCCTCCACCTCGACCTTCGGAAACAATAGAATTTGATGATGTCCCTACGTAAACTTGTTGTTGCTGACCAGAGGATGAGTACAAGGTGACGATAGAGCTATTTGAAAATACAGTTGAGACCTGACCTACCAAGGTGTCTGGACCAGCAAATGCTAAATCACCTACTTGGATACCATTATCTGAACCCCCTTTTATTGTAAGTGTGTCATACGGAGTCATTGGAGGTCTTTCAGTTACAGCGAAAATGGCACCTCTTGGCCTAGTTACATTTAAACCATCATTGGCACCCAACATATTTTTAAGTGCCTCATTTTCTGATTCCAGCGCTGTAACCTTTGTAGATAAATACTGAGGATCAAGATTTTGATCTTGATTATTTGTTGGATTTTTAGATCCTATGTAAACCAGATTTTTAAACCAAATGACACCAGAGATTAATTTATCAGAAAAAATATTTCCTAAAAAAATAAATAGGAACCCTAAAATAACAGCAAGGATCCTGTCCTTACCTAAAATCTTTTTTTTGTTTCTATCTGTTTGGAGGTAGCTCATCTTCGTTGTCTATTAATATATCACGATATGTAGCAAGATCCTCTAGGACAATACCTGCACCTCTTGCAACAGCAGTTAACGGATCATTTGAAACATACACAGGCATTCCAACATGTTCTGAAAGGACTGTTGCAATACCCTTAATTAAAGCCCCTCCACCAGTAAGGTGAATTCCATTGTGCATCACATCAGAGAGAATTTCAGGTGGAGTAGTTTCAACAACCTCTTTTACAGCATCAAGGAAAGTATCAATTGATGACCCGATCGCTTCACGAATGTCCGCATCTGTTACTACCACCTCACGAGGAAGTCCAGTTACAAGATCACGTCCGCGAATTGCTGCCTCAAGTGGTGGCTGTGATG
>JAYUFM010000146.1:0-3124 GCA_043738715.1 bacterium
AAAAAAAAACGAAACCCACCGCGTGGCCTGAAAAGGTCCCGCGGTGTTTTTTTTATATTGGTTATCAAACCTTCTCACCAATAATAGCAACAAACAAACCTTTATCTGTTTTTAAATGAGCAAAACCAAATGATTTAATTTCCAATATTTTTAAACCATGTTTTTCAAATGAATCTTTCATTTCTTGCATAGTATGTTCGTACAATATATTTTTCGACATAGCTCTTACTGGCACATTTGCTTTTCCAACAAGCTTCTTGCCTACTTTTGTTGATTCAGAATACAAATCTTCAAAAACTTGGTATGCATCTGGGTTAGCAGTACTTATAAAAAATACACCTTTTGTTTTTAATACACGCGATAATTCTTTGGCCGCTAAGTCTAAATTTTCTAAATGAAACCACACATTAATAGAGAACACTCCATCCATAGATGCAGTCGCTACTGGCAAATTAAATGCATTTCCTAAAATAAATTTTCTGTTTTCTTTTTTATACAATTCATTTGCTCGATCGGTTAAAAATACTGATGGTTCAACTCCTGTGTAATTCATATTGTCTGGTACACATCTATCTGCACAAATTCCTTGTCCTGATCCAATATCCAAAATGTTTTCAGCATTTGTATTTTTTATCCATTCAGAAAGTAGTGGGTACAATTCCTTATCCCGTATCATTCCCTTTTCATTTTCGATTGAATAACTCCATTCTGAAGCAACAAGTTCGGTTTCAAATGGGTTTTCTTCTTGATAATTTGCGTTCATAAATAATAGCTTATCATAAGCCACACAAATCGATACTTCTTCAAAAAAATCAATACTTGCCAATATTGCTTCATTACATTAATCTAAATTTAGACCAACCTGAAATCAAACAACAAACCCTGAAAGACAAATGGACATGCACATTCCCACACATTTACTGACTCTCGGGAGTCCTGAACTTTTGCTTGCTGCTCAAGCTGCACTTGCAGGCGGAACCATTATCGCGGAAGGATGGGGAAAAATCCAAACTGTCACTGAAAAAGGTATCGGTGATCTCGTATCCGGAGTCGACGTCAGTTCGGAGGATGCGATTATCCGTGCCATTCGCAGCGGATCCGACGATGAAATTACCTGCGAAGAAAGTGGTCCCGATAACAATGGACGATGGATCGTTGACCCTCTCGATGCAACTGCAGGATTAATTTTTCAAACAAGTCCCGAACACCCAGCTGTCCTCATTGCACACCAGACTGACCTCGAGACAGATGTTGCAGTCGTCTTACTTCCCCTCACCGGTGAATGGTTCTACGCCATCAAGGGCAAAGGAGCATTCAAAGGAAACGGAGAAAAGCTCGCGGCAAAAAGAAGTAATGACTCCATCCTCGGATGGGTAGACATGAATCAGTACGGTGACGTTATGCACGAAAGTGAAGCATTCAGAAATCTGCGGTATAAACTGAGAGGTAAAGACGGGGCCAGACTCGTCACCTCACAGGTTCCACATTCGGCAGCATCCATTCGGATGTTTGACGGTTCGAGAATACTTTCTGCAGTAGTTCATGACAATAATCCTGCCAAGGTGAAGCAGGCCATCTGGGATGTTGCACCTTTGCAATTGATCATTGAAGAATCGGGTGGATATGTATTAAACTTCAGAGGTGAACGCTACAACATGCGGAAACCCGAACCCTTCATCATGGCTGCGTCCGGAATAATCGCCCAACAACTCGTTCGCCTGGCAAGCTAACGATCAGCCAATAAAGGCAAAAATCACACGGCCGCGCTTGTCCAATCTGGCGCGGTCGTTTTTTTAGCTGAAATTTTTAATGCTCAACCTTTCTAATTACCTACTGTCTGATTAACTTTGAATAGTTTTCAACTCTACCAATTTTTCTAGATATATCACTGATATAATATTTTTTCCTAGACTCTTCTATTGAAAGATTTGTATCCAAAAGCCCACTATCGAGGGCTAATTTGTCGGCATAACTTGTAAAAACAACTTGCCAATCAAATGTTGGTAATAATCCAGGCCAAATTTTATTAACATGATGAGCAATACTAGATGTGCAATTTGCATAAAAAGTATTGTACCAAGTTGGGTTTATCGCTAGATCATTCATTCGATTCAGCATATCAACTAGCAACTTTCTACCATCCTCAGGGTTTGCTTTTAATGGATAAACATACACTTCGGCGTCTCTGGTATTCGCACGTAAATAAATAACATCCCTTTCATCAGCAGCGATATACATTAAAGGAAAGGTGTGCAAAGTTCCATTTATTAAACTGTAATCTTGATCTTTTGTCAGTCGAGCTTCAATAGTGATTGCAAGAAAAGTGCCATCAGAAAATTCGTACGATAGAAAAGTATGAGCAAATGGGCTACCTGGGTTAAATGGTTCGGTTATATACCAAACTTTTTTTAGTTTATTTAAATCATAAGTCTTGGTGTAGTAATCTGCAGATGTAATTTTTTCATTCGCATCATATTGAAAATTTCTAATATTTTTGACCGTCACCAGATTTCCATTAAATTCCGCGGTTGAAAGTAGTTTTAGCGGTTCTTTCCAATCACCTTCCGTTGGGACATGTTTTAGTGATTGTTGGATAAAAAGACCGAGAAAGAATATTAAAACAATTAGAAAGAAATATTTTAGGAATTTTAAGAATTTTTTCATTTAGATATTATATCATTTACTCAAACTTATTCTTGAGGTTTTATAATCCCTTTTTCCTGAGCAAACTTTACAAGGTTGGGATAACTGTCAACACTGGAAACTGCCGTAAATGCCTGTTCATGAGAGCCTTCTTTGGACTGTAATTCAGTTGCCTTTTCAAACTTATATCTATCTTGCATTGTTTGTTCACCAAAATCACCTGCCATGACTCCGGTTAAAACTGAACAGACATAGTTTGCGACCACTTCCTCCGTTACCCATAAATCCTCTTTTGCTTTATTGCTTTCATTTTCTCTCAAAATATAAATTAGCCTTTCACCAAGTTCAAATCCGGTCATAACCAGTTCTGCAGTTTTTTGAGGGTCTTCATTATAGATTTCTCTTATATCAGTCATTTCTACTTGTTCAAATTCTTCTAGACCATCTTGCATAATATATGGAGCGGGCAAAAATAAACTAC
>JAYUFM010000147.1:0-3115 GCA_043738715.1 bacterium
CAAAAACGGGCAAGAGACGTTTCATTTGGTATTCGATAGACTGGCTGAAGAAGCTTAACCGGTTAGAAATGTTGCCCCAGGAAAGAGTGCCATTATTTAATAAAATATTTGAACGGAGCAAAGCACTACATCGTCAAATTGAATCACCCTTACTGGATAAACGATTAATGTATCTGCATTATTTGGCTGATGCCGGAGCCAAAGACTCATCGTTAAGACACGTGGCACAATACCTGTTGGTAATTATGGATTACCTCGGATTTTTTGAATTGAGGATGGTCTCTAAAAAAGAAATTGTTACCGCTGCAGAAACCTGGGCAGGAATAACACCGATTGCCCGGAAGAAAAAAAATGATTTTTCTGAATTTTCCAAAGCACGTTTCATTCGTGATGCTTCACGCTGGTTTGAAATGCTCGGTTGTTTAAAAAAAGAAATTGAGCCTCCTGTTCCGTTTAAAGAGCAACTTGATAAATACATTGATTATATGCGGCAGGAACAAGGCCTTTCTGAAATGACTATTTCCGGAAGATCTTCTGTACTGAAAGATTTTCTCGAAAAAATTAATGTGAAAAAGAAAACACTTGCATCAACTTCACCGGTAAACATTGATGAAGTATTGGTGGTAAAGTCAACTATAGATGGCTACTCAAGAAGATCTGTACAAACTTACGCTTCATCAGTCAGGTCTTTTTTAAGGTATGCAGAAAATCAGGCTTGGTGCCCGATGGGTTTAGCAGATTCAATTAAGGCACCACGGGTATATGTGGATGAATCACTGCCTTCTTCTCCTTTTTGGGACGATATAAAAAAAATATTAGTAAGCAGCAAGACGGATCGACCCACCGATATTCGTGATCATGCTATTTTAATGCTGCTGTCCGTTTATGGTTTGAGATGCAGTGAAGTTATTCATCTGCAATTGAAAGATCTTGATTGGGAAAACGAAGTTCTTTATTTAAAAAGGATCAAAAGATCAAAACCCCAGGTATTCCCACTTACCCAAACTGTTGGTGAAGCGATACTGCGTTACATAAAAGAAGTAAGGCCAAATAATTGCCGGTTAAACCAGGTTTTTATTTGCAGACGATCACCTTACCGACCTTTGTCTACCAGTACTGTTTACAGAATCGTCAGTATCAGACTAAGGCCATTGGAACTAAAATTAAAACATCATGGCCCACATGCATTAAGGCACGGATGTGCAACTCATTTAATTAATGAAGGAATATCCTTAAAAGAAATAAGCGACCACCTCGGACATCAGGCAGTAGAAACCACACGAATTTATACAAGGGTTGATCTTACGAATTTGCGTAAGGTTGCAGAATTTAAATTAGAAAGTTTATTATGAAACTTGAGCAACTCATCAATCAATATATCTGTTACAGAAAATCATTGGGTGAAAAATTTAAAACCAATGAAACATATTTAAGAGCTTTCTGTAAGGCAATCGGTGCATCAAAATCTATCAAGTCAATCTCTAAAATCAGCGTAAACAGTTTTCTTTACAACACGCCTGGAACAATCACATCAGGATGGTTTATTAAGCACAGTGCACTTCTCGGTTTTTATAAATATGCGCAGGCCCGCAAATATGTTATCCAAATACCTTTGCCACTTACTTTACCTAAAAGGCCGCCGCCATTTATCCCTTATATTTATTCTAACTCAGAATTGAAACTTCTTTTTGATACAGCACTAACTTATCAAGTCAACAAAAGCCATATTGCACCATACATGGTAAGAACCACGCTTATTCTTACTTATGCTTTAGGTTTAAGGATACATGAAACTTTATCTATTACATTAAATGATATAGATATGGATAACGCTGTAATCACAATACAACAGTCTAAATTTTATAAATCCCGCCTGGTTCCATTTAATGATCAAATTAGAGAACTGATTAAAATATATCTGCAGTGGAGAGTTCAACAGAAACATCCTCAAGCAAATGATGCCTGGTTGTTCATGGGTAAGAATAATCAGCGATTTAATCAATGGACTTTAGAAGGTGCTTTTAAAAGAATAAGAGAAAAAGCTGGAATCAAACGAACCGATGGAGCTAACTATCAGCCCAGGCTTCATGATCTCCGGCACAGCTTTGCTGTTAATAGGTTGGTGAGTTGGTATCAGGAAAATAAAAATGTTCAGCAATTACTTCCGATATTATCGGTGTACCTGGGGCATAAATATCTTGCCCATACATCCGTCTACCTCACCATGACGGATAACCTTCTCTATGAAGCCAAGGTTCGTTTTGAAAAATATGTAAAATCAGAATAACAATGAAAGACACTCAATATGTAAGCATGTGGGTAAAGCGGTTTATGCTGGAATATCTTGTCAGCACCAGAAACCTGTCAAAGAATACACAATTAAGTTATCGTGATACTTTTAAGTTGATGTTGCCATTTATGGCGAAAAAATCCAAAGTGAATATTGATAAACTACTTGTGGATAATATTAGCGTGAGTGCAATCAAAGCTTTCCTTACTGAACTGGAAACAAATCGTGATTGCTCTTTGTCTACACGCAATCAGCGCTTAGCGGCTATCCATGCTTTTGCGAAATTTATTGGATTAAATAACCCTGAATATGTAGAGTGGTACCGCCAGGTACAATTGATCCCATTTAAGAAAACTAACCGTACATCAATAACATATCTTGAGAAAACGGAGATGGATGCTTTGCTAAATGCACCAGACAAACAAACAGATCAAGGGAAAAGGGATCATGCCATCCTACTTTTTCTTTATAATACCGGAGCAAGGTCAGACGAGGCTGCACAATTAAGGATTGCAGACATAAATATACCTCACGTTCCAAAAAGAGATATGTCTACAGTACTTATCAGGGGCAAGGGAAATAAATTAAGGCGTTGTCCATTATGGTTGCAAACGCTTGATGAACTTGGCCCATTAATATCTGGCAGAAATCCTTTGGAACATGTATTTTTAAATCGCCGCAAACAGCCAATAACCCGGTTTGGTATTCATACAATGGTTGTGCGGTACGCAAAACAAATTACCCAACAGTTGCCATCAATAGGAAAGAAGCGGGTGAGCCCGCATACAATACGTCATACCACAGCCACACATTTATTACGGGCAG
>JAYUFM010000148.1:0-8525 GCA_043738715.1 bacterium
GTAAGCGCTTTTTACAGAAGTTTTGTAAGCTGTTCTTGCTGTCTTTCTTGCGTCTCGTCTTTCAGAAACAGTTGTCTTATCAAAAGAAGCTTTGATTGCGTCCTCTCTTGTGTTAAGTGCTGATTTTAATGTTGTTGTGAATGTATCGTATGCAGAAGTGATTTTTGTTTTTCTCACATCAACAGCTGCTTTTGCACAAGTTGCATCTAATAATTTTGTGCTAGATGCATTGGTACTAGAGGCGTTTGTTCTATCTCTAAGTAGTGATCTAGTGCTAGATCCGGTACTCATTTCGTGGGTACTTGTTCCAGTTTTAGCACCTTTGCCCTCTAATTTGTTCTCTACTCGGTTTCTTAGTGGGGAAGTAGAAGCTGTTCCTTCAGTTTTTGCCATTGCAATTGTTGCTGTTAGGGCGAAAGCTACTGCTAGAGTAGCGAATGTGATTTTTTTCAACATTATTGTGTATTTTTGTAAATTAACTTAATAAAAATGACAAAATGTATTATAGTATAGGTATATGAAATCACAAAGTATAAATTTGACATATTTTGCAATAATAATTGCAGTAGTTGCTGTGATCGCTGGATATGTTTTGTGGCCATTTGTTGGGGTTTTGGCTATTGCCGCTATTCTGGCTGTTATCCTCGGTCCGGTCTACAGATATATTTTATCTAAGATTGGGGATTATAAAGGTATAGCAGCAGGAACGACTCTATTTTTGTTTTTATTTGCTGTCATCCTGCCACTTATATTTGTTGTTCAAAATATCTTTATTGAAACTCAAAATTTTTATGTTTCTCTGGTTAATCATGACGTTAGTCTGTTTGAAAGGGTTAATGCTTTTGTAGAGTCTTACGTTCAACATGTATTTCCAAAATTTACTTTTGATTTTAGAGAAAAATTGAGTGAGTGGTCATTGTATATAATAAACAACCTGGGAACTTTTTTTGCAGGGACTGTTTCGTTTATGGTAAAGCTTTTCTTGGCTATGTTTGCTTTGTATTATTTTTTAAGGGATGGAGATAAATTCAAAGAACATATTATTGATCTATCACCATTACCAAGAGAGGATGATGAAAAGGTGATTGGTTTTTTAAAAGGCTCAATAAATTCTATTGTATTAGGGTCTGTGACAGTGGCTATCCTTCAAGCAATTGTGGCCGGGGTGGGATTCACTATTTTTGGAGTACCTAATCCTGCACTTTGTGCAACAATTATCGGTATTGGTGCATTGTTCCCAGGAGTAGGTCCAAGTATAGTTTGGGTTCCAGCGGTTGTGTATCTGTTCTTTTTTGGAGGAAATTTTCACTATGCGTGGATCGGTCTGTTGATATATTGTCCAATCTTATTTACTTACAACGACACTTTCCTTGGTCCAAAAATGATACATAAAGGTGCAAATATTCATCAATTAATAGTCTTGTTTTCAATTTTGGGCGGTGTTGCAGCATTTGGACCGGAAGGTTTATTGTTGGGTCCAATAATTTTGGCATTCTTGTTTACCCTTATTCGTGTCTATCAATCATATGCAAAAGAAAAAGTCCCTTCGCTCTAGTCTAGTGTTAAAAAATAAAAAAAAGACTGACAATAAAAAAGGTGGAAAATTAATTGTCACTCACGCTGCTAATTTTCATGTGGATGATTTATTTGGCACTGCATGTGCAATTTTGTTGTTTGAAAAACGTGGTTACAAAAAAAGCCAAATAAAAATCAAAAGGTCACTTGATCCAAAAGTTTGGGCAACCGCGGATATTCTGCTTGATATTGGACGTGTGTACAATCCAAAGAAGGACAGATTTGACCACCACCAGGATTTAAACATTACCCATTCGAATGGGCTTAAATATGCTGCCTTTGGTTTATTTTGGAAAAAATATGGAAAAGAGATGTGTAGTTTTTATACTGATTTACCAAAAAATTCTCAGAAAATTGCCGATAGGGTAGAAGACAAATTGGTAGTCCCAATTGATTCTGAGGATAATGGTGTAGATTTGTTTAGACCAACAATAGAGAATGTGAGGCCATTCACCATTCGAGATGTTGTTGAAATGGAATGTACCCCGGATCCATTTTCAGGAGGAGATGATACTTCAAAAGAAAAAGTTAAAAATTTTGATCGAGGTTTTTTTAATTTGATACCTTTTGCAAAACACATTATTGAACGTTCGATAATGGACGCAGAAGCCCACGTAAAAATTGAAAAAATTGCTCAAAAATATTTTGCAGAGGCACCAGATAAAAGAGTGATTATCCTCCCACAATTTCTTGGATATGGATTTTCAAAAATGAAAGATCCACTAGTAACAATTTATCCAAATGCGCGAGGGGATTGGTCTGCGAAAGCGGTCCGGTTGGTCTCAGGACAATTTCCTTCACGTATTTATTTTCCTGAAAAATGGGCGGGTTTAAATGGAGAAGAATTAGCCAAAGTCTCTGGTGTTTCGGATGCGGTTTTTTGTCATAAGGGTCTTTTTCTTGCAGTTGCTAAAAGCAAAGAGGGTGCTATTGCTCTTGTGAATATAATGTTTAAAGAGGCAGGGTTTTTGCCCATAAAAGCCTAAAGTATTGCTCAATTTATAATTCTGTATTTAATGTGATATAGTCTCTATATTATGCATTTTGTAGATGAACTAACATTACGTTTAAAGGCTGGAAGAGGTGGGGACGGTGTGGTTAGATGGCTTTCTGAAAAATTCAAGGAATATTCAGGTCCAGCTGGTGGAGATGGTGGAAATGGAGGCGATGTAATTGCACGCGCTATTCGCAATACTTTTTTACTTGGAAAATATAGTCATATTAAAGAGATGTTGGCAGAAAATGGTCAGCCAGGTGAAAACCGTAGCAAGAAGGGGAGACAGGGTGAGGATTTGTTCATCGATTTTCCAATAGGCAGCATCATCACAAACAATGACACAGGTGAGGTTTATAAATTAGATGAAGAAGGGCAAACAGTTCAATTGTTGAGAGGTGGAAAAGGTGGTTACGGAAACGAACATTTCAAAGCTTCTACAAATACAAAACCTGAAGAATCAACTAAAGGACGAGAGGGAGGAGAAGGAACTTTTTCTATCGAAGTAGAAATCATCGCATCCGCTGGTTTGATTGGATTACCAAACGCTGGAAAGACTTCATTGTTAAATTCATTAACTAATGCTGATGCAAAAATTGGTGCATATCAATTCACTACATTGGAACCAAACCTTGGTGACCTCTATGGACACATCCTAGCTGACATCCCAGGTCTTATTGAAGGTGCGTCAACTGGAAAAGGTCTAGGTCATAAATTCTTGAGACACATTCGTCGAACACAAATGTTGATCCATTGTATTTCAAGTGAAAATGCGGATTTATTTGAAACATATAAAGTTATCCGTGATGAATTATCAGATTTCGATAAGGAACTTTTAGACAAAGAAGAAATTATTGTTGTTACTAAAATGGATATATTAGGACAAGAAGAAACTCAGAAAAAAGTAGACCAAACTATTGCAGATCATGCGGAATGGCAACACAAGAAGGTCTTTGTTATTTCTGTTTATGATGTTGATTCAACAAAGAAATTCAGCGATGCTCTTGTTAAATTGCTGAAATAATTTATATTTAAAGTCATGATTACGGCTTCATCAGGAAAAACATACAAACCAACAATTGGCCTTGAAATCCATGCTGAATTAAAGACTGTTTCAAAGATGTTTTGTGCCTGTAAAAATGACCCAGATGAGGAAAAACCAAATGTAAATGTGTGTCCAATATGTATGGGACACCCTGGAACATTGCCTGTAATAAATAAGAAGGCAGTTGAACATGTTATTAAAATTGGCCATGCAGTTGGGGCTACAATTGCAGATTTCACTGAGTGGGATCGTAAAAACTATTTCTATCCGGATATTCCAAAGAGTTATCAAATTAGTCAGTATGCATATCCATTGATTACGGGCGGTCAAATTTTGGGAGTGGAACTAACCCGAATTCATTTAGAAGAAGACACTGCGGGTTCTAGACACAATGAAGGTGATTTTAGTTTAGTTGATTTTAATCGATCGAGCTTGCCACTCATGGAATTGGTAACAGAACCTGTAATTCATGACGCGGAAACGGCATCAAAATTTGCAAAAGAATTGCAATTATTATTGAGGTATTTAGGTGCAGGAGAGGCAAATATGGAAAAAGGTGAAATGCGTGTAGAGGTCAACATTTCTGTTTCGGATACAGATAAATTTGGTACAAAAGTTGAAGTGAAAAATTTAAATTCATTCAAAGCCGTGGAGAGATCAATTGCTTATGAAATTGAAAGACATGTTGATCTTTTGGAACGAGGAGAAAAAATTATCCAAGAGACTAGAGGTTTTGATGAAAGTACTGGAAAAACTTTCTCACAACGTGTAAAAGAGGATTCACATGATTATAGATATTTTCCTGATCCAGATCTTCCAAAACTTTTTATTTCAGAAATTCCAGAATTCAAACCAGATGTAATTAAAAAAGAATTACCAGAATTACCTTGGGAAAAACGGGCAAGATATAAATCGGTATTTGGAATGAAAGACGAAGACGCAGAAATGTTTGTTCAAAATGAAATATTTAGAAAATTTTTTGAAAACGTCTGTTTGGAATTAGGAGTGACAGGTGTGGTTGATAAGGATCATGCTGAATTGGCGCGTCTTGCAATTAATTACATCACTAGTGATATAGCTGGTCTTGTAAAAAAGTTTAATAATGCAGAAGGCCTAATGAATATTCTTGTTAATTCTAAAAACTTTGCAGAACTGATTAATATGATAAAAGCTGGGGAATTATCTTCTCGTTCTGCAAAAGATATTCTCACAATGATTTGGGAGGGTGAAGTTGAGCAGAATGTTTCGCCTCGAAGTATTGCAGAAAGTAAGGGTATGATTCAAAAAAATGATCCGGAAGCTCTAGAAAAAATGGTCCGAGAATTAATGACTGCAAATCCAAATGTTGTTGCAGATTTTAAAGCTGGAAAGCAGGTCGCACTTCAATTTTTTGTTGGACAAATTATGAAACTGACAAAAGGGGCGGTTAATCCACAAATTGCACAAGAAACAATCAAGAAACTACTGAGCGAATAATGTCAGGCCCGGAATTTCTATGTTTTCTTTACATAGAATAGGGTAATTGCGAATAAATACTTTCACTTGTCCACATTTTTTGAAAAAACGTTGAAAAAATTGGTTTTTTTGTGATAAAATATCAGAATGATTTGCGATTCAGTACGCAGTATTTTGAAAAGTATAATTTTCCTCTTAATTTTATGCTTATTACCTGTTGGTGTTAGTGCAAATGTTTCTGGAATTTCTGGAATAAGTGATGTCAGTTCTATTATCTCCTCTAACTTAAATAATCAGGAAGCAAACGTATCATCGGCTTTGGATAGCGTACGCTGTTTTATGGATCCTGTATTTTCTATTTTCATGACTACACCTGAAAAGTGTAAAACAGGCAATGTCGCAACAAGTGTTCAAAAGGATTTAAAAAATACACAAGTTGGGAAAGTTGCAGGAGTCCAGATAAATTTACCAGCAACAACTAATGGCGGGTCACTTGCAACAACAACCACAACCACTTCAAGTTCAACTATAAAGTTGCCAATAAAATTAGCTGTTGTTACAAAAACCGTTGCTCAGACAAAGACTCCTACTTCCTCAAACCTACCGAAAAATTCTACGATCAAAACCAGCAATACCAGTAGTACCAGCAATACAATTCTTGGGGATTATGTAACTAGAAATGAATTTCAAACAAGTATTTCTTTTTTGAATAATTTGATAAGCAGATTGAAAGTTGCAAATTAAACAAGCTATTCAGGAGGCGGTTCATATTCTGTACCTCCACCAAATACTGCAAGTAATGATTATGTTAATGAAAAAACATCTTCTGTGGCGAGTTCAGTTACAAATCAAATTACAAACTTGCAGACTATTTTAAATAGTCAATGGACAACAGGTTCATCATCACAGCTTTATTATACGGGAGGAAATGTTGGTATTGGAACGACCACACCAGGCTCTAAACTGAGTGTTGGTGGAGATATTAATTTTACAGGTACTCTTTATCAGAACGGAGTAGCGTTTAGTTCTGGGTCATCATATACTTTTGCAAATTCTGTTTCCACTTCAAGTGGAACAGTTGCTCTTGTCGGTGACACAACTAATCCTGGTAATTCTTATTATTATGGAACAGATGCTGGAGGTACAAAAGGATTCTTTTTACTACCGAGTGTAGGAGCAAGTCCGTTTACACTGGATAGTAGTAATAACTTGTGGAGCTCGAACACTAATGAACCTTCAGGGACTAATATGTTTACTGTTGGTGATCATGCTGGAAATAACACTAGTACACAAAAATCTAACTTTATCGGATATTATGCAGGCGAGAATGCGACGAATGCTTATAACTCCAATTTCATTGGAGTCAACGCTGGAGACAATGCAACATATGCAGATAAATCAAACTTCATCGGACACCGTGCCGGGGATACCGCGACAAATGCATACCGCTCAAACTTCATAGGACGTTATGCGGGATATTCGGCAGCAAACGCTAATAACTCAAACTTTGTTGGTCAACAGGCAGGTTACCATGCAGATAATGCGTACTCGGGAAACTTTATTGGTAATAATGCTGGATTTTATGCTACTTCAGCCTACAACTCCAACTTCATCGGAAGAGAGGCTGGCCAAAGTGCGACTGACGCATACAATGCAAACTTCTTTGGCTTTGGTGCCGGTGAAGGTGCAGTGTCTGCCAATAATTCATTTTTTGTTGGATATCAAGCAGGACTTAGCGCTGATAATGCAAATAACTCTATCTTCTTGGGATACAATGCTGGTTTAAATGATAGTGTGAACAACAGCGGGGGCGGTACCTCGATTCTTATTGGTGACAATACATCGACAGGTGGATATTCAAATTCAATCGCAATAGGTGCTGCGGCTGCGAATACAGCAGCGAATCAATTGGTGGTAGGTTCTGCAAGTAGTCCTATTAATGAAATGTATCTAGGTTTAAATAGTACAAATGCATATCCGATTTTATATGGAAATGTAAATGGGGTAGGAATTGGTACAACAAACCCTCTAACCAGACTACAAGTTAACGGAAATATTACTGCATATGATGAAGCAAATCGATATACGAGCATCGTTGCTGGTCCAATTAGTGGATCTCATGTTGGAATCCATTGGGATTCAGTTGCTCAATCAGGTTCAATACAAACAGCAAGTGATTCGTACCCGCTCCTTATCGGCGGAAGCGAAACTATTTTTTCACCTAGTGGAGTTGAGGCAATGAGAATAGCTTCTGGAGGGAATGTTGGAATCGGTGCAACTACCCCAGCATATAAATTAGACGTGGGAGGAGATATCAATTTCACCGGCACGCTGAATGTGAGCGGTGCTCATGGTGCAAGTGGAGAAGTCCTGACTTCAAACGGCACAGGTGCTCCAACTTGGGCAGCACCATCGGCAGGATCATGGGGAACAATCGGCGGAACTCTTTCAAATCAGACAGATTTACAAAGTGCTCTGACAACTCTTCAGACTAATATTGATACAAAATTATCAAACATCTCTGGTCAAAACCTAAGTACCGCAAACAACGATGCAGCATTCCTTCAGTCTGGTTTCGCTGCTTCAAATATCTCGGGATATCCAAGTAATGGCTCGTATGTTCTTTACGGTGATGGTTCTTGGGCGGCACCATCGGCAGGATCATGGGGAACAATCGGTGGAACTCTTTCAAATTAGACAGATTTACAAAGTGCTCTGACAACTCTTCAGACTAATATTGCCGCGAAGATTACATCACAGTGGGATAACGCGTCTGGCGGTATTAATTATGCAGGAGGAAATGTGGGAATCGGTGTCACTACACCTGCATACAAGTTAGACGTTGGTGGAGATATTAATTTCACTGGATTTCTTCGAGTTAATGGAGACTATGGAACACAAGGTTATGTTTTGACTTCGAATGGTCCGTATGGTGCTGCTTATTGGTCAAATGCTGGTATTGGTCCACAAGGGCCACAAGGACCAGCTGGTGCTGACGGTGCACAAGGTCCGCAAGGAAATAATGGTAGTAATGGTAACGATGGAGCACAAGGTGCAAATGGTAATAATGGTATGGACGGCAAGTACACTTCTGTTCAAGGACCTTTATATGAAGTTTCGTATAATCAAATAGGTATTTATCAGGCAGGGTCTGCAAGTGATGGTTACTTGTCTTCAACTGACTGGAATACTTTTAATAACAAAGGTTCGAGTGTATATACTTTTGATGGAAGTGGTAATTTGTATTCAACCAACGGTGGTTATAGTGGTGGAGGTTCATACAATTTTATATCCGGTTATCAGGCAGGTGGCTCAAATTATAATTCTGGATCAAGTAATATTTTTCTAGGTCTCTATTCTGGATACTATAACTCTTCTGGTTATAATAATATATTACTTGGTTCAAATTCTGGGTATAATAATTCAACAGGATCGGGAAATTTATTTGCAGGAAAT
>JAYUFM010000149.1:0-3079 GCA_043738715.1 bacterium
GTAGCCGAAGCCGAAGTCGAGAGTCAGGTGTTTCGAAATCGATCCTTTCCAGCCGATGCCGTAGTCAATCTCGTCGCCGAGGTTGCTGGCATTGTTCCAGTTTCCTTTGGTGCTTTGTGAAGCCCACAGGTTGACATATACGCCGTTCGGGAATGTCAGGTTCAGGTTGGTTTGAATGACTGGGGAAGTCGAGAGTACCACACCGGTGCCGAAGGCGAGGTATTGGTTCGCGACATAGGAATTGAGGGTGATTGCGGGCACCCATTGATTTCTATCGGGTGGCTCTTCAGTCGCGGTTGCTTTCAGGTTTGCTGCCGCAAAAAGGATTGCGGCGATTGCGAGGGTGCTACTAACAATGTGCTTTTTCATTTGTGTAAACTGTCGGTGGTTTGTACAGCGACCAAGTTTTTGTCCGTAGTATCAGAGAGTTTGTTGAGTTACTCTGCTGAATTCTACGTCCAAATAGCAAATGAACTGGCAGTACAATACAATGATTAGTTACTAAAGTCAAATATTACTTTTAATAAACATCCGTAGTCACCTTGTTAGAGAACAGAATAGTTTTTTAAAGGAAAAACCTTTTAAAAAAACTTTCTTCCGACTCAGACCTTACGGTCTTCCGTCGAGTCTCTCCCAAGGTGACTACTACTGTTTATTTTTCAAAGTTATCCCCCATAAAGTGGGCTTTTGTGTTTGCAAAGGGGAGCTGTGTGGGATAAAATGGTAAGCAAGTGGGAAGAAGTGGTAAATTATTCGGGAGCCACAAGAAGCCTTAAGTAAGCCTCTTAAAAATCTCGAAAATATAAATTGGTGAAAGGGTGAGAAAGGTAATCGGTTAAATAAAACTTCATATGTTGATCGGCGAATATACCCACACACAAGACGAAAAAAAGCGCATTTCTATGCCGGCGAAATTCAGAAAAGAAATGGGCAAAAAAGTTGTCGTGACGCACGGTCTCGATAATTGTCTTTTCATGTATCCAATCAAAGAGTGGGTAAAAATTTCTGAGAAACTTGGAGGGCTATCAATTGGTCAAGCTGACACGCGAGGATTTAATCGCATCATGTTGGCAGGAGCAGTTGAAATCGATCTTGATGCCACTGGACGTATATTGATTCCTGATTTTTTGCGCCAGTATGCAGGTGTCGACAGTAAAGTTGTTTTCGCAGGAGTTCACAGTCGAGTGGAAATCTGGGATGAAGGACGTTGGAAGAAATACAAGTCCGAAGTTCTCAAACAGGCCGACCACTTGGCTCAGAAGTTGGGAGAGATAGGTGTCATCTAAAGAAAATAAGTTGCGACACAAACCAGTACTTTTACAACAAGTGATAGAGGGACTAGCCATTACTGAGGGTTTAGTTTTTGTTGATTGTAACCTTGGTGATGGTGGGCATAGTGAAGAGGTTTTGAAACGCACAAAGGGCGATGTCACAATCATTGGAATCGATCTTGATCCTGATGCATTAGTACGTGCCAAACGGAACCTGGAAAATGGAATCAATTCTGATTCAACAAAAATTTATTATTGTAAAAATAATTTTTCTGAAATTGGAACGGTAGTTCGCGATGCACTTTCAAAACCTGCAACAGCAGGCAGTTCAGCCGATGCAATTTTGTTTGACCTAGGATTAAGTTCATATGAACTTGAAGAGTCAGGTAGGGGATTTTCGTTCAGAAATGATGATCCTCTCGAAATGACTTTTGGCCAAAAGGAAAATTATAAATTTACTGCAAAAGATATTGTGAATTTATGGTCAGCAGAACAAATTGAAACAATCATCCGCAGTTATGGTGAAG
This sequence comes from bacterium, assembly GCA_043738715.1. Lineage (GTDB taxonomy): Bacteria > Patescibacteriota > Minisyncoccia > Phycocordibacterales > CAIZLB01 > JBAXAB01. The sequence goes on from JAYUFM010000149.1 coordinate 1,799, forward strand.
AAAAGTTTGCAGGTCGCATTGCGAGACGAATTGTAGAGGCGAGGGAGGTCAAGATGCAGACTTCTGGTAAGGGTTTTGAAACCACGTTTGAACTTGCAGAATTGATCCGTAGTGCATACCCAGGAATGTTACGTTTCGGACGTATCCACCCTGCGACAAAGACATTCCAGGCGCTTCGCATCGCAGTTAATGATGAATTAACCGCACTGTCAGAGGCATTGCCCGCCGCCATTGATGTCTTAAAAGTCGGCGGGCGCCTAGCAGTCATCTCTTATCACAGTTTAGAAGACAGGATAGTAAAACAATATTTTAAAAAACAAGAAGAAGAGGAGAGGGTCAGAATCATCACCAAAAAGCCAATCGTGCCAAATGAAGATGAAATCAGATCTAATCCACGCTCACGTAGCGCTAAATTACGAATCATAGAAAGGATTTAAAAACTCACAAAATTATTAACAAATACATAGAACTTTAAAAAACAAAAAAATGACATCACAAGCAAAGCAGATATACAAAAAAATCGAAAAACTCTCAAAGAGTATTTTTTGGACGATGCTTGCTTTAATTTTCGTACTTGGTGGAACATATATGTATTTTGTTAACAGAACAATTTGGAATGTGGCGGCAAGAGAAAAATTGCAAGACGAAATCGTTGCATATAATTCTAAATTAGGAGAAAAAGAATTTGAATATATAAAGTCAAAGGGTTCAATAACAATGGACAGTGCAAGACAATTGGGTTTTGCTGAACCTCAGCAGGTTTCTTTTGTAACCAAAGAAGTCGTACAATCAGTGGCAATGCGATAGTTTTCTAGCAGATAATTCCTTCTGACTGTATAATAAAAAATAATATGCTAGCAAAACGCATTCGATTTATTTCATATTGCATACTTCTGATTGCATTAATGCTGGTAATTAAACTGTATTCAGTTCAAATCATTCACTATTCTGATTTTGCAGAGAGGGCGGATAGGCAATACCAAAGACCTTCCGGTAATATATTTAGTCGTGGTTCGATATATTTTCAGTCTAAAAATGGACAGTTAATCTCAGCCGCTACTTTAAAGACCGGATTTAGTGTGGCAATTAGTCCAAAGGTTCTACAATCAAATGCATCTGGAACACCAGAATCAACTTATGAAAAATTGTCTTCTGTAATTCCACTGGACCGAAATGACTTTCTACAGCGAGCAAATAAACAGAATGATTCATATGAAGAAGTGGCAAAACATATTGATGAAGACACCGGAAAGAAAATTACCGATTTAAAATTGGCAGGTG
>JAYUFM010000150.1:0-3074 GCA_043738715.1 bacterium
TAGATATTTCTCGTTATTTTGACCGCAAAATTGAAAACCCACCACGTTTACGTTTTCCACCACGTTTACGGCGGCACTGGGGTCGTAACGCTTCAAAGCATATTAAAATTAGAAAGGTATATCGCGACAAAATTCTCTATTAAAATAAATCTCAACAAATTAATACATCTCTACGCTCAACGCAATGACGATGAACATGTCGAGAAGAATTATTTTCCATCTAAATTCAAGAAAAAAAAGCAAATTTAGCCCGTTTTATAAGTCCAAGAAAAGTCGCCACAAGCCCCTTTTGTGGTAAATGAAAAATAGAAAACTGTTACATTTTATATTAAAATTGCGATTATTTGCTGGATTGTTCATGCGACTCAATTCCCCCACCCCAGCCAAGTTTGATATTACTTCGACCGAATACATCAGTATAAAACGAAAGTCCAAACCAAACCAAACCAAACCAAACCAAACCAAACCAAACCAAAAATAAAATAGACAAAACCAAAACATAGCCGAATAAATTAAACAAATCAAAATAAAATATGGATAGATGAATCGCACGATAGGATAGGACAGGATAGGACAGGGCAGGTAGCACTGATATGATAGAAGTAAGTACTGAAGAATTACATGTTAAATATTAAATATCACAAATCACATATCAAATAGCACACTGAATTCTTCACCAAGACCACAGAGGACAAATGACAGAAGAGAAAAGACGGATGATGAGCCATCCCCACACACAGTACGCACAGTACGTTCACTAATACAAAAAACAGATACACAGTACGTACACAAAGTTCAACTGTACTTACTGTAAGTACGAGATGATCTCAGCGGTGCCTAATTTTGATTCTCCGTATATTCGGTCTACGAATATTATAGGGACTTCCGCTACTGTATATCCTTCTTTTTTAGCCCGTACTATCACCTGAGAGACGTGAACGATATTTAGTACGGCATATAATATAGAGTAGGTCATATAATATACATTTGAGCATATAGTAAGCATTTTGGCATGTAGTATACATAGGGGCATGTAGTATACATTGATGCATTTTAAGAGAGAGCGATCTCAAGGTGCCATGATAAAATGATGAATACCTCTGGCTATACACAGTCATGATGAATGTAATATGTATAAGATTAAATAAGAAAAAAAGATTTACTTGGTATAACAGACTCAGACAAAATAATAATTATCATTATTACATCCTATTAATGTATTATAAAAACAAAAAGCAAAAAACAAAAAACGAAAAAGAGAAAACGTGAATTACCTCCATTTGAAACACGTATGCACGACTTTTAACGGTTTTCATTAAATTCTCCAAAACATGCTTTTTATACAGTCTATAGCTGCCCGTAAGATCGGATACACCAGGGGCCAAAAGAACGTTCGCGAGAAGGTTCGCACCCCTGCTGGTGAGAATTCGTTTGAGGTCCCACCCGGCTATCTGTGATGTTGGATTGGATGTGTAAGAAAACATGTGAGGAAAATAGAAGGATTAAGGGGAAATGGGACATAGTGAAGAATACAGAGAGTGCTTATGCTGTTTTTAGCTTCTGATCATACTCAAATGTTCTGAAATTTTGCTAATTTATTCAGTAATATTGCTATTTAATATCGTAGTGTTGCTATTTATCACAGCAATATACTATTTCCTGAAAATTAATGAAAGTTTTACAGACAATGCACAGATCCTAAAATCTTTGCGGTATGATGTGTGCATTGATATAGGCTATTTCTACCAATTAATATGACAGTATTTACTTCTATCATATTCTCAGAAAACAGCAGCAACTGTACAGAAAATAAAAATTAGATAAAAATAATCTCTGAATAACACGGACAGAATCACAGTAGAAAAGAAGAAAAACGAACTTACCCCGCCCCCTTGGGCATATCTAGTGCCAGTGACTACATCGTAGTCCTTTTCAGCCTGTTTCCTATTGTGCCGATGGGTACAGATATAATATCATAAGGCTGTAAAAGTTTTGTCAAAAAAGAAGTTTTATGCTCACAGCAATACAGCTGTTCAAAAGTTGAGATTTAGACAAAGAAAAGAGTCGTTAATAAACCTTGCAGCACTAATAGCATGAAAAGTTATTCGTGTGATTTTGGCAACTCCTCAAGCTAGGTATCACGTAATACAAATATAAAGATGTACATTATCTTACTTGATGAACTCAGGAATGTGTTTTGGATGGTGGCTCATATCAGCATCCATTAAGAAAACAAAATTTCCCGTGCAAATTTTTAATCCATCCTAATTTTAGCGTGAGAAGGCAAAGAAGGAACAAAATTACTAGGAGCAATATCCTAAAAATTGAGTGATCAAGTTGGAAATAGTTGTCAGGAATCCATCAGGCAGGCCCTTACGATATAAGCACTTCCAAGACCCAGCTTGCCAGGTCTGCTAACAATGAGAACTTTGTCCTTCCCATAAATTTTTTTGACAGCCTCTGCGACTTCTAGAGTTCCATCAGGTGAGTTGTCTTCGACTATGACGATCTCGTAGTCCAGATTACTGTTACAAGAGTCGTGAGAAAATTCATGAATCCAACATTAGTCTATCAGCATGGAAGTTTCACCACGATAAATCATTTCAGACAGCGTTCCTACTGACTTTTCGGTGAACGACTTATTCAGCATAGAGACAATGAGTGGCAAATTCCTTCTCTCATTGTATGTCGGTAATATAACACTGTACTTCATATTCGATGCGGTGAAAGAAAATCAAATTTGATGACGCTGATGCTGTGGACTAGCGCATCACAATCAAACACCATTAATCTTCTTCAATGACCTGCCATTTTCTAGATTTGCTGCTGCTAATTTGCACTTGTAAACCAACACAAATTTGCCAACCTGGTTGCTGCTGGTTCATAATATTTGCTGCCCATTTCAGTATATTCGCGACCCTATTAATTGTGTCGCAGTTTAACTTTCATAACTCAACTTTATTGGGAACGATTACACAAGTTATTTAATGTCTTCAATACACTTGGGCATGAGATAATTGTTATCGATTTTGTTGACGCATTCAGTATCACCAGCAGTTGCGCTAGTAATGCCT
>JAYUFM010000151.1:0-3065 GCA_043738715.1 bacterium
GATGAGGCGATTACGCGGATGCAGACCTTGTTGGTAAATGTTCGGAAGGCATGTGGCTTTCCGCGTGGGACAACCACCATTTCTCCTCCCATGTGGAGGTTGAATTTTTGCAGTTTGCCATCTGACCAGACATATACCATTGCATGTCCGTATCTCGCTACGTAGGCTTTTTCACGTTTTTGGTCGATAAAGGTCGGAATTGCAACGCCCGGTTCAAGGTACACTTCCCGTAGGCCGAATTGGTTTGGACTAGGAGACGTGGACTTCCTGGGTTTCTCAAGTTGTCGGATGGCCTTTTTACCAGGCATGAAGTAACGGATGCTTTGCCTTTCACCGACACCGAGGGCGCTGGCTACAGAAGGTAGTTTTTTCGTGGACTTCTTTTTCATGTGATTCTTTCGTTGAGGTTAGTGATGCAGAATTTTATTTTCTGGTTGCATTTTTAAAGGCACCTAAAAGCCCTAATTGATACTACCAGAGGTTTAAAGAACTGTCGTGATATTAAAACATAAAAATAGTTTTGTCTACAATTTTCCAAAAGTGAGAGGGTACAGAAGATTTCTTAGCCTCGTAGAAGCTGTTGAAATCAGATTCCTTGCAAGGGTTCGAATTTTTCTGGTGAGGAAGTTGGTATTATAAATCTTTTTCCAGAATCAAATCATATTCACTAAAACCTCCTCTTTTATAGAATCTAATTCCTTTTTCATTTTTATACGAAGCCACGACTCTCATTCTTTTAATTCCCTTACTCTTTGCCCATGTTTCTAATTCACTCATGAATTGTTTACCAATTCCTTGACTACGGTACTTTTCATCAATCCACATGTTGTCTGCTTCGCACATGTTTGGGATATTTCGAAAATCTCCAACTTGTTCAATTCCACCAACTATATATCCAATAGCTGTATTATTATCTTCAGCAATCAGAACTAGTTTTTCATCACTTTCTAGTGCTTTTTTAAAATACGAAAGGCCACCATCAGAGGTTGCAAACTTTGGATTTACTGTTGGGTCAAACTCCGCATTTTCTTTTGTACAGAGTTTGTTGTTTAACTCCTGAATTGTTTGTAAGTCTACGATTGTCGCTTTTCTGATTGATGTCATAGAAATAGTATATCAGAAGTTCTGAACTCGTCTTATCTGGCTCCAAAGGTGGGAGGATGTTCGAACCTGTTTGATAGGGACCTAGTTTTCTTCTATACCCTTGAGCATATTCGTATATATGTAAGGATTCACCAACTTGCTCAACGCGACCCAGTTTTCTCGGGTGATTTTGCCAATAGCTTCGTAACTTCTTATAAATTTATCTCTATCGTCTAAATAAGATATATTAACAAGACCGGATTCGTCACCAGTGTCGTTTTTATAAAGATAACTAATGCCAATAATTTTGTCCTTAACAGCGCGCCTGCTTATAAACGCGTAGTCTTGTGCGACAGTAGAGGTTCCATCCGGGTTTAGCTCAATGTTTGTAGTAGGGGCACCAGTGCGGCCAGGAAGCCAAAAGCCTATAGTAAAAGGAGTTTTTTCACTTTTAAATTTTAAGGCCTCGGAATAGGTGATTTTTTCCAAGCCTTCAGGGGTATATGTTGAGTAAGTGATTTCTAGGTAAGGAACATCAGCAAAAATTGCGTTAGGGATTTTATTTATTATGTCTTCTTCTTTTTTATTTTTTGTCCAAAAGTAAAAAAGTATTGAGGCTAATAAGATCACTAACACCAAAGCCACTATTTTTTTCATATTTTATAAGTATACCAAATCTTTCTCATCGTCCTAAAATGCTCCAAAGGTGGGAGGATATTCGAACCTCATTACAACACGATAAAATCCTAAATCGCCCTTGATACCGGTATCTTTAATGATAAAATAATCCCGTGAAAAAGAAAGAAAACAATGTCATCATCTATCAAGCCAAATCCGGAGCTATCCAGCTAAAGGGTGATTTTAAGCATGAAACCGTATGGGCAAGCCAAGCCCAGATCGCCGAAGCATTTGGCGTTGACGTGAGGACTGTAAATGAACATATTATCAATATCTACAAGATTAAGGAACTGACAGAAAGTCCAACTATCCGGAAATTCCGGATAGTTCAAAAGGAGGGTATAAGAGAGATAGAGCGAGAAATAAATCATTACAACTTGGATGTGATTCTTTCTGTTGGCTACCGTGTAAACTCCAAAAAAGCTACAAAATTCCGCCAATGGGCCACCAAAACCCTTCGTGGGTATATAATCGATGGCTATGCGGTAAACAAAAAGCGAATAGCACAGAATTACTCGCAATTTTTAGGAGTGGTTGAGGATATCAAGAAATTGTTACCGCAAGGGTCAGTATTAGATACAGGAGATGCGATCGAACTTGTCTCATTGTTTGCAGATACTTGGCTTTCTCTTGATGCTTATGACAGAGACGAGTTAATTAAAGGCAAAGTCACCAAGAAGAAAGTAGATCTGACAGCAGAAAAAATTACTGACAACTTAACTCAGTTAAAAATAGAGCTAATAAAAAAATCAGAAGCTACTGATATTTTTGGAATGGAACGAGCGCATGGATCAGTGGCTGGAATAGTGGGGAACGTGATGCAATCTTTCGGAGGCAAAGATTTATATGAAAGCGTGGAAGAAAAAGCTGCACACCTGTTATATTTCATGGTCAAAAATCATCCGTTTACAGATGGAAACAAGAGAAGCGGGGCGTTTGCTTTCGTGTGGTTTTTGAAGCAAGCCAATATTTTGGATGTGACTAAACTTACACCTTCTGCACTGACTGCATTGACTATTTTAGTTGCTAGCAGCGATCCGAAGGATAAGGATAAGGTGGTATCGCTGGTTCTGAATTTGATTTCGAGAAAGTAACTGGCTCCAAAGGTGGGAGGACGTTCGAACTTGCTTTTTTAAATTTACGTTTGAGATCCATCTCCCGAAATAGGTATAACTGGTCCCAGGTACTTGGGAACTCTATGAATTAATAGATCTATAAATGTATTCGGTCGGGATAGTAACTCTCTCAGATAGTTTTTAATAGAATACTGACCTCTGTCAGCTGCTAATCCATACGCATTAATT
>JAYUFM010000152.1:0-2983 GCA_043738715.1 bacterium
TACTCTGCTTCGAGTATAATACTTCTTAACTTACTGTTATTTTATTTTGAAGAATTTTTTTTAAATAGCAAAATCAAACAAAAAATTGAGTTAGTCAAAGTAAATTATCATGACTTTATTTACTCAATTTTTGTTTCTCTTGATGCCATATGTAAAACATTCTACTCGACTGTTTTGCACATCTATTTCTCCGCTGCTTGTATTGAAGTGAAAATGCGATGAGTTTCTAAACTTTCTAATTTCGACTTTAGTTAAACAATACGACCACTGCGTACAATATCAACACAATGCATATCACACACTACACAAAACACAGAACACTATCATTTACCCCGTTTGGTACTTTTAGGTTCCTTTAGGAGACTATACAATACCCCTCGGTGTGGGCAAGATCGTACGTGCTGGTACGGACGTGACACTTGTGGGGTGGGGTGGCCAAATGTTGGTTCTGGAGAAAGCAGCAGAATTAGCATTACAAGCTGGGATATACTGTGAAGTGATTGACCTTCGCACTCTACTGCCTTGGGACCGAGAACTCGTGATTCTGTCTGTTATGAAGACAGGAAGAGCTATCGTAAGTCATGAGGCGCCGGTAAGCTGTCATATCACTGTATATTCCTCACTAATTATCTATACAATTCGCTCTTAAATTTCCGTCCCTTTTAGGGTCTTTTAATCTGATGACCTTTATTCCATTTTTTTTTGGCTCTTAACTTTTCCCAACTGATTTATCTAATATATTCTATCTGATATGTCTGTTTGTTTTTAATTATTCTTTTTTCTTTTTTAGCGCACAGGCGGTTTTGCTGCAGAAATAGCCACAGCAATACATGAGAATTGCTTTCTCTCCCTCAGTGCCCCAGGTATCGAAGGGTCCTCATTTAAAATTTCATTTTGTGCATCAAATGATAGTAAAACATACTCATCTTCAAGGTGTCACCATTTATTACTATTAATATATTTTTTCCGTATATTTTTCCCGTTTATTTTATGGGTAGTTGCTCGGGTTTGCGGATATGATACACCGGTAAGAAAGCTCATTATTTATTCTTTAATCGTTTCTTGAAGTATGCTTTACTAATCTTGAACACAAATAAATTCAATATCCATCATTAGAGAAGTATATGCTATGGGCATTATAATAACTAATATTATATATGCTGAAATAATTACAGATTTTTTTGAAATTGAATTAACTGCTACTGGCCTTACTTTTTTTGTAATATTATCTTACTTTATGACTGTATGTTTTGCGACTATTTGAACATACCTTATTTTGAATTCTCTCCAATCGTGATTTCTTTTTCTTCTTTTTTCATTTTCACAGTTTCCCTTGGTTTTTGAGAAGGTGAGAAAAACATTTATTCTTAAAACTTTCGCTGAGTTCTTTTCATATTGCGCATTTTAAACTTCTCGAAAAAAATTAATTTTTCTTCTTTTTTTTCTGAAATTTAGTATTACGTCCCAGATGCTTTAAAAGTATTCGAGGAAATAAAGAGAATAATCAATTACTGATTCTTATTAAGGAATCTAGCCCAGCCCGCACCCTCGCACTTCATCTTGGCATCTTCAACACAAGTCGAGCACTTTTTACAAGCTTATATTTTTCCTTATTCTTTTCTTTCTGTGGTGATATACTTCAGAAGATTTTTTTTCATCGTTTCATTCTTTTCGCATTTGGAAGTGCATTGATAGACTACACTATTTGTAAATTTGAAAATAATTCGAGTTGAACGGCACTGTTGTATACTAAAGTTGACCGTCTATATTGTAAATGATATTTTCCGATATTATAAATCGAATATATCAAGACTATAGGTCATCCTGACCATATCTTCTTTTCAAAGAATATTTCACCGTAGGTCTTTCGTGTATAAAATACGTTCTTATCAGGGAACTGTAGTATTGTGGATCTCCATTATCAGAGTCACCTGATGAGAAGTGCGGTATTTAGTGTCCGTTTCAGGGTTTAATTTGGCCGAGTTTTAAACAGCGACGCGGGCGGATGAAATAAAAATGATAATTTTGATAAGAAGGACTGATACTTGTTATTCCGCTCGAAAAACATGAATTTGCGCACATTTGAGTTACACATGAAAGGTGCCATCGTTATTTCTTGAAGAACAGCCCTCCTATTATCTAATTCATAAGTGCATATTGGCCCAACTGATCGCGAGAAGAGGTGGTTATGGTATTTCTTGAACGTCGACAATGATTTGGAAGGTTTGTAGTGTAAACTGAAGACGTGTATCACAACCTAAAAGAGACGTTAATTTTAGCACAGATAGTCTTCTACTGTACACACGGACGTTCGCTCGACAGCAGTCAGTTGAAGTTCAACTGGTATTCTGTACGTTCCAACAGACGGACAGACAGACAACATTGGGAAATTGAAAAGGATATTTTTTCGGCCGGATCTGGGATCCAACGTGTCGCGTCACCAAAAGAGTTGAACTTCAAAAGACTTGGGTGGTACACGTGTATAGTATACGTATACCTGTAATTATTTTCATGTAAAATTTGAATTTTGACTTGAAAAATTAATTCAAAATTGTTCTCCATAGGAACAAAAACAAATGCAAACAAAATTCCTTCCAGTTTGGTGTCGCGTGGCCATTTATTCCAGACGCTATCCATTGATGTTCCAGATTCCCAGAACTAAAAATTTAGTTGGCAAGGTGCACGTAAGCCTGTAACAGATTATAGGTTCTCGTCTTCGTGCAACTGTGGAATGGAAGCTTGGTAGCGACCAACAACAATAAGCACGGTGTCACCAATGAATTCCGACTCGGCGGCAGCGTCGCCTTGTGAGAACAGTTCTTCAATCACGTCCGACTTCAAGGAGCTAGATAACTCCGCTCAGAGAAGACCCAGTATTCGGGAATTGCTCTCAAGATCGGACTCTTCAGAAGCGTTCGAATCACTATCAAGAGGCGAATACGTTGGAAACTTGCTTTCGATAGTTCTGTCCAGAACCACCGGC
>JAYUFM010000153.1:0-2973 GCA_043738715.1 bacterium
ACTTTTATACGCGATGTGACAGATGGTGTGACCGTAACCCTCTATGGTCAAGTTTCAAAACTTGCCACAAAAAAATCTTTCAAGAGCAAAGTCCCAATGGCAGAAGGTACCCTGTCTGATAGTACTGGAAAAATAAAATTAATGTGGTTTCATCAACCGTATATTGCAAAGATTATTCAAGAGGGTTCATTGGTAAAAGTCCAAGGTAAAGTATCAGAACGTTCTGGTAGTTTTGCTATTTTAAATCCAGAAATTGAATCGATTGCTGTTATTCCAGATAACATTGGTGACGGCCTTTTCGGTGAAGGTGAAAAAGAAGGGATGAATCCAGTGTACGCAGAAACGAGAGGCGTCAGTACTAGCTGGATATATCATACGCTACAACGTATTTTTAAAGACAAGAATTTTAATAAAATTATTGACCCAATCCCTGCCGATTTACGTCAGAAATACAATTTACCAAGTATTCAGACCGCTATGATATGGATGCACAATCCAAAAAACAATGACGATGCAACCGTTGCCAGAAAAAGGTTTGCATTTGAAGAAGTTTTATTTATTCAATTAAAAAATCAACAAATTAGATATGAACTGGCTAAGGAAAAGGCCTTTGTGATAGAAAAAACTTCTGAAGAAATCGACAAATTTAAAACTCGTTTTGGTTTCCCTCTAACCGATGGTCAATTAAATTCTCTATTAGACATCTTGAATGATATGAAAAGCGGATCACCAATGTCACGCCTCCTTGAGGGTGATGTAGGATCAGGAAAAACAGCAGTAGCTGCTCTCGCCTCTTATGCAACAATCACTACAATTCCGAAAAACCAAAAATATGGACATTTGCAGGTTGGATATATGGCACCGACTGAAATCCTAGCTAACCAGCATTTTGAATCATTTATAAAACTATTTTCACATATACCAATTTCAATTGGACTTATAACCGGAACTGGTTGTAAAAAATTTCCTTCGAAAGTCAGCCCAACAGGATGGACAAATATTTCTCGTCCTCAATTTTTAAAATGGGTTGAAAGTGGTGAAATTTCAATAGTCATTGGTACACATGCTTTAATCCAAAAATCAGTAAAATTCAAAAATCTTGCTCTTGTTATTATCGATGAGCAACATAGATTTGGAACAGCGCAACGTCAGAAACTGACTAGAAAACATGACCTTGTTCCCCACTTGTTATCGATGACAGCTACACCAATCCCCCGCACGCTGGCGCTGACATTGTATGGAGATCTAGACTTATCTGTTCTTGACCAAATGCCCAGTGGTCGAAAAAAAATAATTACAGAATTAGTAACAGAACGAAATCGTAAAGATGTTTATAAAAAAGTCTTGGAAGAACTGCAGTCTGGTCGCCAAGCGTATGTTATTTGTCCTCGCATTGAAGAGTCGGATCCAAACAAAACAGGTGCTCTAATTGCAAAATCAGTAAAGCAAGAAGCTGCACGACTAAAGAAGGATATTTTCCGTGATTACAGAATTGAAGTAATGCACAGCAAGATGAAACCTGCGGATAAAGAAAAAATCATGAAAAGATTTTATGCATACGAAATTGATATTCTTGTGTCTACCTCAGTGGTCGAGGTTGGTGTGAATGTTCCTAATGCAAATATTATTTTGATAGAAGACGGTCATCGTTACGGCCTCGCACAATTACATCAATTGCGAGGCCGTGTAGTTCGTGGTAATCACCAACCGTATTGTTTCGTGTTTACAGATAGCAAAAGCGATAAAACCTCGAACCGCCTTGATGCTTTCAAAACTGCTAAAAATGGATTTGAATTATCTGAACTAGACCTTAAATTGCGAGGTGCCGGTGAATTGTATATTGGAAAACAATGGGGTATTTCAGACATTGCCATGGAGGCCATCAAAAATTTGAAAATGGTTGAGGCGGCACGCAAGGAAGCCAAAGAAATAATCTCTGTTGATCCAAAGTTAGATAAAAACCCCTTACTACGTGAGGAAATTGCGAGAAAGGAAGACGTGCATTTCGAATAAAATTCGAACAAAACTATTTGTGCGAGTGCATGGATTCGAACCATGGACCGGACGTGTATAAGACGTCTGCTCTACCAACTGAGCTACACTCGCGTACGCATATAGTACAGCGAAGAAGGAAGCTTCGCAATCTGGAAATAATTCAAAAAACTGTTAAAAGTTTCATGCCCGTTTACAATTAATTGTAAACGGGCATGAAAAACTTTAGATATTCTAACTTATCCCTTTCACAACTAACACCGACCAAAGTAACCCATTATTGCTGTTAAACCACCTCAGCAATAATCTCCTTCTTTTTCTTTACCAATATTCCGTGAGCCGTTAAAATCTGCTCGAATTCAGTACGTTCTAATGTTTCCTTTTCAATCAAAGTCTTTGCGATTACATCCAAAACTTTTCGGTGATCTGTCATAATTATTTTGAATGCACGCTCATATGCTTCTTTCATAAAACGGCTAACTTCACTATCTATAGTCGCTCCAACCTCTTCTGAATAATCACGCTCTGGGAATGCAGCCGATGTAGGGCTGAGTCTTGCACCTTGGAAAGTTTCAAACGCAACTGGACCAATTTTTTCTGACATACCGTATTTTGTGACCATATCACGGGCAAGTGCAGTTGCTACCTGTAAATCATTTGAAGTTCCAGTTGTTAGATCGTTGAAAATATTTTTCTCTACAACATACCCACCGAGTGCTACGGCGAGATCATCCATGAACTCATTTTTTGACTGTAATCTATTCTCCTCTAATGGCAATTTCAAAGTGTAACCTGCTGCACGACCACGGGAAATGATTGAGACCTTATGAACTGGATCAGCGTGTTCCAAAACAGAGGCAACAATTGCATGCCCAGCTTCGTGATAGGCAGTAAATTCTTTTTCACGCTTTGAAAGGAGGTGACTTTTACGTTCGGGGCCTAGCATGACCTTTTCAATTGAACGGATAAGGTCATATTGTC
>JAYUFM010000154.1:0-8200 GCA_043738715.1 bacterium
GATCCCAAGGGTAAAATAATACAGAAGATTACAAGATACAGACTGCCAAAAAATTAGCCACTTTAAAAATGATAACATCCTGTTCCAAGTTTACAGGTCTAGGTAGTTTTCCTATTTTACCTATATATTTTAAGGACTATTTCATGTATTGACAAATTGCAAGTATATGGTATATAATATATACCATAAGTTCTTTGCAAATATTTGGTTACGTTATTTAAGGTTTTTATTGATTTATTTAGAAACTTTAAATGACGTAGCCAATACAACACCACCAAGGCTGCTGCCGTCTACCCAAACAAAACCAACACTATGAAATTCACCCTGAAATTCCTCTTCCTGATCGCACTTCTTGTCGTCGGGTTTACCTTCTCGCCGGCTCTGATTGAAAAGGCGTTCAATCTGGTTCCGAGAGACGGCAACTACGACGTTGCCTACTATCTCGTTTTGACCAAGTATTCTTTCTTCGGCATTGCCCCATTCCTCTTGGCAGTGTTCATGGTTGTGTTGATGGGAGTTGAGGTGTGCAAACCAAAATCCCAACTCCGTTGAAATAACCCCTTCGTCACACAAACAGACCCCAGTCCCAACGCAGTCTGTAAAGTGTGAGGACGGGGTTTTGTTTTTAATAAACCAAACTATTCAACCCTTTTATATATAAATCTAACTGTAAAACCCTTCAATCCAGTAATTTCTTCGACTTTTTTGAAAGCTGATTCTAAATCTTTTGCATAAATAGTAGCCATTACATATTCTTCTGAGCCATCTTCATTTGTTGTTACTCTTGAAAGCTCGAAAGCTGCATTTCCCTTTCCATGATCCATCATTGATACCTGTCTTAATTTTAGATTATCTAAACCGGAAATTCTCTTGTATTTTATTATTGCCTCATCTACATTTTTTGCAAAAACATTAACCTGCTGATTTGATGAGATATCCCCTTTCACAAAGAGAAAATATAAAACATCATCTGGTACATCTTTTGTGGTTTCCGAAATAGATTTTAGTATTGCATTTTTTGCATCCAATACTTCATTCATTTTTAAAATTGCCTCATCCACATTTATGACACCATCTATCGATATATCAATAGATTCATCATTAGAAACACCTCGAACAGAAAACTGTATACTGTATTTTTCAGTTGTGTTCTGATCTTGATTAGTCATATAATTTTTTTTAATTTATTTTTAAATTATATCATATTTTAGATTTGAGCTATTAAATACAATACTTTTCACCATATACATCATTTCATTATTATTGACAATTTGAATAATTTGATATATAATTTTTAAAGTTTTTTGTTCAATAAAAACTTCACAATTCTCTCAACCCGAACCTCTCCATAAAAGAGTTTCAAAACACGAAAGGTCAAGATGGAAAAACAAGCACTCGCCAAACCTACACCTGTGGTGACTCACGTCCTCAGCCAGCGCAACATGCAGTGGTACCTCGGTACCCAGGTAATCTCTCTCACCGGCATGATGCTTCGGCAAGCGGTACTGTCCCTTCTCATGATTGACTTGGTCGGTGTGAAAAACGCACCCCCACTTGTCGGCATGATCTGGGCCTTGAATGTTCTCCCTGGAACTATCATGGGAATCTTTGCAGGGATGATGGTGGACCACTTCGACAAACGTCGGATACTGCAGACAACTGCTGTTCTCGGAATTATACAAGGACTTATACTTGTATACATAACGCGTGGTAGGGACATGCATAACCTACCAGAACACATCGCTATCTGGAAAATCATGTCGGTCATGCTCTTCACAGGGATAACAAATGCCATCGATGGCATCTGCAGAAACGCAATAGTCGCTGATGCAGTTCTTCATGAAGAAAACAAAAGCATGGGATCAATTATTTTTTCCTGCCTATACACCTTCGGAATGGTCCTAGGGAACGGACTAGCTGGATGGTTGGTTGAAAATATCGGGTATTCGAACACCTTCATTCTGAATGCATCGTCATTTCTTTTTCTCATCATTGGACTTTCCCAGATGAGCTTCAAACACAACAAGACCAAGAAGAAAGACCACGGCGTGTTTGAGGGCGCCCTTCACAGGATCAAGATCGGCATCCTGTACACATTTACCCATAAAGGGATCAGAATCTGCATCTTGGTATCAGCGGCCGTAACGATCTTTGGTTTCGCATACAACGTGATCTTGTCGATCATCGCCAAGGACATGTTCCATGGGGGCAAGACTGATTACAGTTTCCTGGCGGCGATCGCTGGGGTTGGGTCACTGGCAGGATCAGTTTCTGCCATACTCTGGAGCGACAAAATTCCAAAAACATTCATCGCTATTGGCTGTACGATAATGGGCCTGGGACAGATTGTATTTTCCCAGTGTACCAGCATCAATCAAGGAGCAGCAGCCGTGTTCTTATGCGGATTCGGTTTCATGTCTGCTTTTTCTCCGCTGCGAGGTTCAATGATGCGAATGATCAAGAAGCATCGCACAGGCATCGTGCTTGGAATCACTTTCACGTTCTTCTACGGAGGAATGATGGCAAGTTCCCTGATCGCGGGGTTCGTAGCCAAACGCTACAATTGCCAGACGGTTTTGCTGACTTGTGGAAGTGTCCTCCTCCTTATCGCACTCGTGATGCCCTTCCTACCTGGGGTCAAAGAGATCGGGAAGAAGCGGTTACAAAAATAGAAATGTTGGTGGTAATCGAACCACCACTAGCGCATGCCTTGACCGGTTGTGCGCTTTTTATTTTGCCAATTTTCCAACCTAGAAATAACTGTTAGATAACTTTCTGGCCCTTAATCACTCTCAGTAACAGCATTATGATTGCAACAACAAGAAGGACATGAATAAATCCACCAATTGTGTATGAGGTTACGACACCCAATAGCCAAAGAATAATTAGAACGATTGCAATTGTACTTAACATATATTTATTTTTTATTTTTATTTATAATAATTACCCGATTTTGATACAACAGAGAGGTATCTTGCCGCTGTATCAGCCTGCCCTCCACTACTTACCTCTTTGGTCGTACCTTGGTTGAGGGCAGAAATAATCGAGTCTTTTTCACCCATATAGAAAATCAATAAATTTTTATTTACATATAGGTGAATTTTACTTTTCCATTCGGGAGTTCTTGGGCTCGCCTCAAATTTTTGAGACATTATAGATGCTTCTTTTAATGCAGTCTCAGAATCAGCGTACTCGAAAACCTCTATATTATCCCCATCAACAAGCACCATCTTTCCTGGTATTGATAAGGAATCCTGATTAACATCTGTTGAGGCCAGAACAACCGAAGAAAGATTGCTACTTTTTAATTGATTAGTAAAAGCATTCAAGGATGAGCCCAATGAAACGGTTTGAATAGTTGGGTTTGTACTTATTGAAAATTTTGCCTTAGGCACCATAAAAAGTTCAGCATAGATTGCAACCAATAAAACCACATTTACAACAAATGCTATTAATAAAATTTTATTTATTAAAGATTTTGTCTTATGTCCTAATAATACCCTTTTATAATTAAAAGGTATACGTTGGGTTTTGAAGTAAGTTGTTGTAGTCATGGTTTTTTGAAGTGTGATTAAAGATTGAATAATCACCGGACATACATAATGCCGACCAATAGTAGAAAGCATTACCAAACACTTACCGATTGAATACCGTAAGGACATAGCCATTCGCACGGCTATATACAATAAGTCGCTAAATAGTGCTATGGTGGTACCTGTAAGCACCTGTAAATCTAGTAATTCAACACATGAAATCATCCAAAAAGATCTTGCTAATAGAAGACGAAAAAACACTTGCAAAGGCCCTGGAACTGAAACTCACTCTATCTGGTTTTAATGTTAGGGTGGTTTTTAATGGTGAAGATGGTATAAAACTTTTGGAACAAGAAACCTTTTCACTTATTCTACTTGATCTAATAATGCCAAAAATGGATGGTTTTGTTGTACTTGAAAAGCTTAAGAACAAAAAAATAAATACTCCTGTGATTATTCTGTCAAATTTAAGCCAAGAAAATGACCTAAAACGTACAAAGGAATTCGGTGCCAAAGAATTTTTTATTAAATCCAATACGCCAATTGCAACAATTGTTGAGAGAATAACAAAACTTTTAAAATAAAATTATGAATTACAAAAATAAACTTAATTCAGTATCTAATACTATAGCTCGTGAATTAGAGATTCTTGCAAAAGTAAAAGAAGGTGCAAGAAGAAAACTAGTTGTTACAGCAAAAAAACTTGCAGTAACAGCCAAAGAGAAAGAGAGTACGAGGCAAAAACTAGTAGTTATTGCCAAAAAGCTTGCCATAACAGCCAAAGAGAAAGAGAGCACAAGACAAAAACTAGTAGTTACTGCACGGGAGCTTAAAAGATTGCACAGTACACTGGAAAAAAAGGTTCTTAGACGAACGAAAGCGCTCGAGCAAATTCGCTCTAAAAACGAAGCCATTCTCACCAGTATTGGTGATGGTCTGGTAGTTGTAGATAAGGAAGGAAAAATAAGTTATATAAATAAATCATTTGAAGAAATGCTTGGTTGGAAGTCTCAGGAAATCCTTGGGAAAAGTATGGTTGAAGTAGTAACTAGAGAGGACTCTTCAGGTGTTTCAGTATTATTTAAAGAAAGAATTTTGACTCAGGTTTTATCAGGAATGAAATTTGTCGCAGACTTAACTAACCCTTTCTATTATATCCGTAAAGATAAAAGCCGTTTTCCAGCAAGCAGTATAGTTGCCCCTGTTGTTCTTAACAGTAAAATTGTTGGCGCCGTTGAGGTATTCAGAGACATCACCAAAGAAAAAGAAATAGACAAAGCTAAAACAGAATTCGTTTCCCTTGCTTCACATCAATTAAGAACTCCCCTTTCAACAGTCAGCTGGTATAGCGAAATGCTTCTAGCGGGAGATGTGGGTGAGGTTTCTCCTCAACAAAAAAAATATCTTGAGCAAATTTACCACGGAAATCAACGCATGGTAGATCTGGTTAACACACTTTTGGATGTTTCTCGTATTGAATTAGGAACATTTATTGTAGAATCAAAACCAACTGATATCGTAAAACTATCGCAAAGTGTGATTGATGAACACAAACTTCAAATTAGTGAGAAAAGAATAAAATTTTCATCTACATTTAAAGGAAAGATTCCACTCTTACAAGCCGATCCTAAAATATTACGAATGGTTATACAGAACCTTTTGTCTAACGCAATTAAATATACACCTGAAGGAGGGAGAGTTTCAATTTCCATCTTATTGGGAAAAGGAAAAGACGTTATTTTAGATGTAGCAGATACTGGTTACGGTATACCAAAAGATCAGCAAGATAAAATTTTTACTAAACTTTTTAGAGCAGACAATGTTATAGTAAAAGACACAGAAGGAACTGGTCTTGGACTTTATATCGCAAAATCAATTGTAGAGCAGTCTGGTGGTAAAATTTGGTTTGAATCTAGTGAAAATAAGGGTACTACTTTTCATGTTGCTTTGCCTATAAAGCGATCTAAAAATAAGAGTGGCTCGTGGCTTCAACAATAGTGTTAAGCTAATTAGCGTGTTATAACAAACATATGGAAAGTAAAACTACAAAGAAAAAAACAATACTAATCATAGAGGACGAGCGCCCCTTACTTGAAGTGGTAAACTCAAGACTTGAAAAAAAAGGTTTTGGAGTCATGACTGCACGTAGTGTTGATGAAGTTTTTAATGCAGGACTAGAAAATAAAGGTCTAGGGATCATTGCAGTAAAAAGCATTCAGCAAGCCCTAGATTACCTAGATGATCTTGAGAAAATAGACGCAATATGGCTTGATCACAACCTGATTGGAAAAGAAAATGGATTCGATTTAGTAAAAAAAATTAAAGCCAATGGAGGTATATGGAAAAAAATCCCGATTTTTGTGGTATCAAATACAGAAAAATCTGAAACCATAAAAAAGTATGTGGAATTGGGGGTAAATAAATACTATGTCAAAAGTAATCACAAACTTGATGACATTATTAAAGATATAAATTTATATCTGGCTAAACCAAAGAAATAATAAAATATTAAAGTACTAAGCATAAAAATAACCCCTGCTGATTAAGTAGCTTGGGGTTATTTTTATTTACAGAGAATTTTATTCTACTGATAAATCCAACGACATGTTATTTATCTACTACGCTCGAATATATAGCCGTCTAAACCAAATTATCCTTACCACCGCCAAATACGGATAAAGTGTGGTATGGTTGTCTTACCTACTTACTACATGTGTTTCAAAGAGCATATAGAGCAGTGTTACTACCTTTATGCAAAAAAAATCTAAAAAATTGGAAATTTCCCAAAAGGGAGAAATGACAAAAGCGTACGATGATTTCAACAAAGGTTTAAATTCTTATGCCTTATTTAAAGTGAGCAATCGTGAATTAAGTGAAGACCTTGTACAGAATACATTTATCAAAACTTGGAGCTACCTGGTCAGCAGAGGAAAAATTGATGGAATGAAAGCTTTCCTTTACCATGTTTTGAACAATTTAATAGTTGACGAATATAGAAAGAAAAAACGTCAACCTGTTTCACTCGACGTTCTTGCAGATGATGGATTTACTCCTAGTATTGATAATTCAGAGGAATTGTTCAATACAATTGATGGAGAAAAAATTGTGCTTCTAATAAAGAAACTTCCTGAAATACATCGAGAAATTTTGCACATGCGTTACATTTTAGACCTATCTCTAAAAGAAATGTCTGTCATAACAGGCCAAACAGAAAGTACCCTTTCTGTGAGAGTTCACAGAGGTATTCAAAAGTTAAAACTTTTATATAAAAAGTAGTGGTTTCCTAAAATTAAATAGTGAAAACTAGTTTCCAGCGTATGTTGTAGTAGCAGGACATTCTTTTCCGCTAAACACATCAAAATGCGCCCCCTTAACACAGCCATCTTGTACAGCATCAGAACCACAGCTTTTTCCAGTTACAGTATTGAAGAGTGCTCCTGATTCACAACCAATAATAGGTTTAATAAGTTTAGGCCTATTATTAAGATTACTCACAATAACAACGACTAATCCGATAATAAGGATAGCCAGTATTCCAGCAATGACTTTTGATTGTTTTTTCATATAGACGACATGATACCAGAAAAACCCCGAACTTGTAATCTTCATAATAAAGATTATTTTCCAGCAGGAGTTGAATTTAGAAATGAGCTAGATGTCCCATTTATATTTTGGTTTTGATTTCCCGTCATCGGATTCGGAAACGGCATTACTCTGATAAATTTTGCCTCGATCTGTCCATTATCTGTAGGCTCACCTACTGATACAACAAAATCATCAACTTTTAATTCTGATGAATCTATTGAGCTTCTGAATTCACGTATAACTGTATCCTTGTTAATTAAAATTGTTTTTTCTACATTATCCAGAGATGAAACTGTGATTGTAGGCAAACTAATTTTTATAATTTTACCTGCCGCACCATGGCTTTCAGTAAAATTATTTCCACCCATCATGCCACCAGATCCCATCATACCAGGAGTAAATGTTTGAACCCTAGGTTCACCTTTCCTTCCTTCAAATCTTTTATCGGTTCTAAAGTCAAAATTATTATAATAATTATCTGCCATTCTAAATGAAAATTCAGCACGTTTTAGTCCAACAAACTGCCCTGCTTGAAAAATAACAAGAGCAATCAAAATAATCACACACCATTTTAATACCCTTCTGATTGAACCAGATTGATAAACTCTCTTTAATTCTTTTTTTATTTGTTCAGTATTTGTCATAATTATGTATTGATTAAATATTTGGGGTTAATAATAAAAACTGTCTTCCATTTCTAAGTGCACGTGTAAGGCTATATAAAAAGACAACTCCGACGGCCAAAAATAGTGGAAGACTAAGCACTGGTAGTGATTCCACAATAGAAAGGGTTAACTCTTGCCAATAATTAATAAAGGCTGAATCTCCTGAAAATAAGATAGAAACGTATTCTGAGAAATTCGAATTTGTAAAAGCTTGAATTAGGGACGATCCTAAAGGAAAGAAAGCTCCAAATGACACTACAGCAATAGCACTCTGAAATGCCAATTTAAGCTTTGTATTAAAGCGTTCATGGTGATTTATAGCCAAAAAAATCCCAGATTCTAGGTTTTGTGGTGCATTTAGGTGTTTAATAGAGAGATTCATGGTTTTATATACGTATATTAAGGCTTTTTTGGTGC
>JAYUFM010000155.1:0-8185 GCA_043738715.1 bacterium
TTTTGTATTTTTGCTCTGCTCGGACTACCGCCCTGCGCAAGGCTGTTTATAATGATGATTTCTTTCTGTAAAAATCCTTAAACTCTGTGTAAGATTTCTCCTGTGAGTTTAGCAATGACTTCATCTGCATTTAACTGTCCTAAGTTTCCCTTGTCACGTGATTCAAGAGTGACTTTTCCAGCTTCCATGTCTTTATCACCAATGATAATTGTGTAGGGGACCTTGGCATTTTTTGCAGCGCGAACTTTTTTACCAAACCCGTCGTTTGATAAGTCGATCTTTGCGCGAATTTGTAATTTACGAAGTGCTGAGTGAACCTCTTTTGCTTTTTCAAGATTGGTTTCTCTAACTGGTACAACATAGACTTGTTCGGGTGCAAGCCAAAGAGGGAAGTTTCCTGCATAGTGTTCAATAAGGAATCCGATGAATCTTTCATGCGTAGAAAGAGGGGCTCGGTGTATACATAGTGGTGTCTTCTCAGTGCCGTCCTTGTCTGTATATTTCAAACCGAATCTTGCAGGGACTGCAAAGTCTACTTGGTTTGTGGCAAGGGTAAATTCACGGCCAATAACGCTCCAGATTTGAACATCAATTTTTGGACCGTAGAAAGCACCTTCATTTTCTGCTTCAACGAATGGAACATTGGCAGCAACCAAACAATCGCGAACCATATTTTCAGTTTTGATCCAAAGCTCTTCATTATCAATATATTTCTTTCCTAAACCTTCTTTGGAATGTTTTGAAAGTCTCATTTGATACTTTTCAATTCCAAAAATTTTAAAATAGTACAAATACATGTCGATAACTTTTTTAAATTCGTCAAAGAATTGTTCCTCTGTACAGTAAATGTGAGCGTCATTCATTTGCATTGATCGAACACGCATCAGTCCAAACAACTCTCCTGATTTCTCATGGCGATAACATGTTCCATATTCAGCAAGACGAAGGGGAAGGTCTTTGTAACTTTTTGGTGCAGCGTCAAAGATTTTGTGGTGATGCGGACAATTCATGGCCTTCAAATAGTATTTACCACCTTCGTATTCCATTGGCGGATACATAGAGTCTTCATAATATGGAAGATGACCAGATGTTAAGTATAAATTTTCTTTCGCGAGGTGTGGTGTCCTAACACGTTCGTATTCATAAGCGAACTCAGTCTCTTTCGCGAGCGTTTCCAACTGTTCTATAATCGCACCTCCGTTTGGAAGCCACAACGGAAGACCAGCTCCAACGTCTTCGTTGAATTCAAATATTCCCAATTCTTTACCAAGCTTTCGGTGGTCACGTTTTTTTGCTTCTTCTTGTTGGGTTTTGTATTCGTCCAATTCAGTTTTTGTGTTGAATGCTAAACCGTAAATACGAGTAAGCATTTTGTTTTCTTCGCTACCTCGCCAATATGCGCCAGCAACTCGAGATAGTTCAAAACAATCAGGTGCAACCGTCTGCATATCATTGACATGTCCACCACGACAAAGGTCAGTAAAGTTTCCGGATGTATAAAGAGTGATTGGTTCACCTTTTTTAACAATTTCCTCAATCAATTCTAATTTGTAAGGGTTATCAGCAAAGAATGTTCGCGCTTCTTCAGGCGACACTGTCTTATGATCGAATCCTTTCCATGTTTTAAGAAGTGAACGCATCTTCTTTTCGATTTCAGGAAAGTTTTTTTCTGAAATAGGGTCTTCAAAATCCATATCATAATAGAATCCATCATCAACAGCAGGTCCGATGGTCAAAAGCGTCTTTGGATACATTTCTGTTACTGCGGCAGCCAGCAAATGAGCTAGCGAATGTCGCATTTCGTTTAAGTGTTCTGAATTGTCTGTTGTATTTTTTGACATGGTTTTCTGCTATTAAGCCGGTTTTATCCGCGCTTAATCAATAATTAATAACTGTATGATAATACTATATTTTTAAATGGGTTGCGACAAGGTTTTGTATTGTTGACAGCGTTCTTTCGAGGTGTTACTTTTTAATTCGAATGATTACCCATCTTGCTTCGTTTGATGTGTGGTCTGGGGACATTGACGCTCTTTAGCACATGAATTGGATAGCTCAACTTGAACTAGCGAAAAGGATTCACGATGAGATGAGACTGAAACATGGTTGGAGTTTACGAGAATTGGAAAGCCTCAGTCTCGCACTACCTATGGCAGAAGTTCATCTATATTATAAAATTCAATTGAAATTGGGTGATCGCGCCCAGTCTCGATTGATTGTTTGGCTAAGACCTGCTGGTTTGGAATTTCATTGCGTCTTCTGCAAAGGCGGAAGGATTGCAACTGAAATGAGGTGGACCATGCCGCTAGTGTCACTGGTTAATGGAAAGATTGTTAGAATTCCTGACTGGTTGATGATGAAAATTGGATCGGAAATCCCTGATGAGACCGCTTTGAAAGTGCCCGTCTCGACCGAATAACTTAACAGTTAGTCGGTCGAGACGGGCTTTCTGTTTTTATGCCCTGCAAATTTATTTTAAGTTATCCACATAGAATTTGTAAAAACACCAATAGATATTTTTTTTGTTACAATTAAAGTATATTTTTAATCACATCTTGTAATTTTTTTATGTCTAAAAAAACATTAGTCCCATTTATTATTTTATTCTTCATTTTTTCTTTTGGAGTTGCTAAAGCAGAAAATTTCTCAACGAGCACCTCGTTCCAGATTGATCAAGGTCAGATGAACTTGGCAACTGGAACTCCAGCTGGATTAACAACAAATAACTCTTCCGGAAAAAATGTTCGATTGCCGGTTTATCCAACCATAAATGGAAATAAGCCTGTTTTTGATGGAGGCAATACTCAACCTGACAATTCAAATAATGTGACACTTAGTCAAAATACTGAAGCATCGCAATCAAAAATTAGTGTTACTGATATAAGGTTGGATAAAGATCAATTTAAAGCGGGTGATATAGTCACAGGAACAGTAACTTTATTAAATAAGGATTCTGTTGATCAAAATGACGTTTATTTGGAGACAGCATTAGTTGGAGATTATAGTAAAGTACAAGGTAGATATGGGTTACCTGATTCTGTGTATGACATAAAAACTTCAGGACCATTCAAGGCAATTTCAGGTGAATATTCAAAGATTAAATTCTCTTATCAAACACCAATCAGTGTAGGTGGTAAAGGTTTGGGCATAGAAATTCATGCTCGTTCAGCTTCGGGAATTACATATGGCTGGAAGGATGCGTTACTAAAAGAAGTTTTGGGAGGCAAGCAATTACTTTCAATTCAGGATTCGTACATAAATATTGATGGTGAAAAACACATACCAGAATCAGGGCCTATGGTAGGTGGGACGTCAACAATAAATTTTCACCTTGTTGTAAAAAACCCAACAAATAATTCTGTAACAATTACTCCTAAAATTGATGTTCACAACAGATTAATATCGGGTACTCTGATAAAAGAATATTCTGATACAGCAGTGACAATCAAATCTGGCGCCGATTATGAATTTGTATTTGAACCATACAAAAATAACGATATCCCCGGTGTATATGTCCAGGCAATTTCTTTGGTTGATGGATCTGGAACTGTAACTTCAGTTCCTACACAATTTCGATATATTTTGCCGGGAGACATAGCTACAATACAAGAGGTTAAATTTGACCAAAAATCTGTTGATGATGGTGATGTTGTAAATGTAAATGTATTTTATAGTGGATCACCACTCGATATATTGACAGGTAAAAGGCACGAGATTAGTCAAGGATCATTGAATGTTCAAATTATTGATACAAAGACAAGTTCTGTTATTGGTGAGGCGACTACTACACCAGATTTTACACAAGAGGCATCTAATTCTAAGGTGGCGATAAAAGTAAAAGGAAGTGCGGATACAATTCAAGCGCTGGTCAATATTTCTGGAGGTGGAAAAATACTTGCTACTTATAAAACATCAGCAAGTGATCCCGACCTGAATAAGGTAAATGATCGAGAGGTTTCGAATAGTAAAATGATGTACATTATAATTTTAGTGATCGTTGCAATAATTATATTGGGCTTAATTCTAATCTTTTTCAAAAAGAAAAAAGGAAAGAACCTTTTGATGGTAATAACTCTTCTCCTAACTGTTATTTCAGTTGGTATAATCAATCAAAATATTGCTAAGGCATATAACGTGTATTCAGATCGTGACACAGTCGTTAACGAAAGATATGGCCCTGTTCCTACGGAGTGTGCAGCCTATCCTTATTCTACAGCCCCAGGTTGTAGTTGTTATGAGAGTTATGCTGGACGATTTATTAGTTATATTTGTAGCTACACTCCAAAAGCATCTTTTAATCATATTAATGTTACAAGTTTAGGTTCACCTTGGTTTACAAGTGGTCAAGGTATAAGCGTTTCTGGTAGTGTAGTTAATACTGGTTGTCAAAACACTCCTGAAAACATAACAGTATATATGACTGTTTATGACACTGCTGGAAACATGCTCGGCCAACAGTCATTACCTCCACATCACTATCAAAACCACGTTGGTTATGAAAGTAGTAATACTCCTTATAATACTGATTTCTCATTTTACATTGGTGGACTAAATCCTGGTTCTTATCTTATAAATATTTCAACATATGAAGATTGGGTCGGTAACGGTCTTTGGGAACAGTATGGTTGGAGAACAGAGAGAACTAATATATATGTTTATCCACCAGTCTCAGTAGACTGTTCAGCTGATAAAACAACAGCCAAAATCGGAGACACTATAACTTGGAAGGCAAATGCTCATGGTGGCACGGCTACCGTTGGCTACACTAACTATTACTGGTCTGGCTCTGAACAAGCACAAATAAATGGCACAGGGTGGTATTTGGCGACAAAAAAATATACAACCCCGGGTCTCAAATATATGTATTCTGCAGTAATTGATAATTACACAGGAAATAATTCAGCTGCAAACAACGGCGGTCCTTGGAATATTTGTACAAATAGTGTCACTGTTTATGCACCGGTTAATGTAATATGTTCAGCCAATAAAACAGATGTCACTGTAGGAGACAGTGTTACATGGAATGCAACTACAACCGGTGGTTCAGGTACAAGTGTTTTGTCTTGGAAAAGTGGTGATACCTCTGTAATCGGACAAAACGTATTGAATAGTATTATTGAAAAGTACACAACAGTAGGTGTTAAAACAATGTCAGCAAATGCAGTTGATGCAACTGCAAGTGACAGTTCTGGATGGAAGACTTGTGGTCCTGCAAATGTAAATGTTTACACTCCTGTTGATGTGTCGTGTACAGTTAGTTCACCTGGTATTCAAAATACGGGATATCCTCACGATGAAATCTACGTTTTCGCAGGACAACCTGTTACGTGGAAAATGACACCAACTGGTGGGTCAGGTCAATATAAAAAGAGTTGGTACAATGCTACTGATTTGCCAGATTGGGCAACTTCGCCAGATGCGGTGACACTTACAAAGACTTATTCAACCGTTGGTGATAAATCAATGTCAGTAGGGGTCGTGGATTCAAAAACTGGAAATAGTTCAAGGGTGAATAAAGGAGGCTGGAAGAGTTGTGACAAAGTTGTTCATGTAATAAATCCGGTACAAGCATCTTGTTCAGTTGTTCCTACAAGTATCAAGACAGGAGAATCTGCCAAGTGGACAATCACTGCCGCCAAAGGTGTCCCTACTTATAAATACCAATATTCTGAAAATTCTTCTTTACTCTCAAATGTATCAAGTAGTGTCACTCGTAAATATTCTTCTCCCGGAACAAAGACTATGGCATATAATGTGACTGATTCAATTGGTAACAGTACTGGTTGGCAACAATGTCCACATGACGTTACTGTTAAAGGTAAAGAGGTGGTTATTGCGACATCAACACCATGTACAGGACCGGATGGATCTACAATAGAAGACGGTGACACCAAGCGTTTGTACGATTCACCAACAGATAAATGTTCTGAGGGTTACCAAGACTTCTTGTGTTTACATGGGGCAATTTCTCCACAAAACAAAGTATCAATATATCACTATAACCAGTGTGTTACTGACTGTACTTTACCAAACGGTGAGACACTAAAAAGTGGACACAACAAACGCCTTTATGACAATCCAACAGATGTTTGTACTACTGGTTACCAGGATTTCAGTTGTTTAAATGGTTTATTAAATCCAAACCTAAAAGTGACCAATTACAAATATGATCAATGTCAGGGTTCATGTGATGGACCAGGCGGAGACACATTAATTAACGGACAAACAAAGAGATATTATAAATATACAGATCATTTGTGTGGTAACTATGCTGACTTTACATGTACAAATGGAGCATTATCTGGTGGTGATCCAGTAGTGTTCACAAATGATTCATGCGCAGCAGACTGTAAGGCACCAAACGGTGTAGATACTATTACCAATGGAACCACAAAGAGATATTATAAATATACAGATCATTTGTGTGGAAATTATGCTGACTTTACATGTACAAATGGAACTCTGTCTGGAGGTAATCCTATTATTTTTACAAACGCTTCATGTAAGGTTGTAAATAATGTAACTTGTACACTACCGGACGGATCAATTCTCCAAGACGGCGAACTTTCACAGAAATATTACAAACCAAATGCAGATAATTGTAATACTGATTTCAGACAAGATTTATGCACCAAGGGTGTGATATCTCCGGGTGATTATGCTCAGTACACTTCAAATGTTTGTAACG
The DNA here is from genome assembly GCA_043738715.1 of bacterium. Classification (GTDB taxonomy): domain Bacteria; phylum Patescibacteriota; class Minisyncoccia; order Phycocordibacterales; family CAIZLB01; genus JBAXAB01. Next base: position 6,689 of record JAYUFM010000155.1, read on the forward strand.
GTGGAAATACTACTTGTACACTACCGGACGGTACAGTTCTTCAAAGTGGATATTCTCAGAGGTATTTTAAACGAGATGATAATAATTGTAATATTGATTTTAGAGATGTTGTGTGTACCAACGGTGTTATTACTCCGGGAGACTACGCATTGTATACATCTAACGTGTGTCATGGAATTATATCTACAGTTGTGAAGCCTCCAGTTATTGTTGCTTTCAAAGTTTATCCGGATACTGTTAATAAGGGTACTCCTTGTGGTTTGACAGCCATCGCTGCCCAATCACAATCATGTACTATCACTGCTAACCCAACTTCATCTGGTGGACCGTACTTATTGAGCGGAAACGCTTCAGGAGATATTAATAGAAATCTTACATCAGGACCTATTTCTGGAACGACTAAGTTTACTTTGACCTGCACAGGAAAATACAAAAACAGTGCGGGAAATTTTCCAACTGTTGCAAAAACCGCGACATGTTTATTGAATCCTAGTGTTATTGAACGTTAGAACATTTTCCTAAATTTATGCTATAACATATGTCACACATTATGTTATCCCGCACCAGGAACTTTAGTATCATCGCGCATATTGATCATGGAAAATCGACATTAGCCGATCGTATGCTTGAAATTACACATACTATTGAAAAGCGCAAAATGATGGCGCAGGTTTTAGATAGTATGGAATTGGAACGTGAGAAGGGAATTACAATCAAAATGCGACCGGTAAAGATGCATTCTAAATTTAAAGAGGGAGGAACTGAGGGAAAAGAAGAGGAATATATTCTGAACCTGATTGATACACCAGGACACATCGATTTTTCATATGAAGTTTCTCGAGCGTTAAAGGCCGTTGAGGGTTCAATCCTACTAGTTGATGCAACACAGGGTGTTCAAGCACAAACATTAACGACACTTCGTATGGCACAGGAAACTGGGTTAGTGATTATTCCAGTACTCAGTAAAGTAGATTCACCACTTGCTCGTATTGTGGAAATTAAACAAGAAATGGTGACTCTCCTTGGATGTAAACCAGAGGACATTTTAGAGACGTCTGGAAAGACCGGCGCCGGTGTCGATGATTTATTAAAAGAAATTATTAAACGTGTGCCGGCGCCGGTAGAAGAGTTTCCGAATTCTGGCAGCTTCCGCGCGCTTGTTTTTGATTTCCAGTATTCAAATCATAAAGGAGTAATAATTTACGTTCGATCAATGGACGGCTTTGTAAAAAAGGGAGACGAATTGATGTTTAAAATTGCTAACGAAAAATTCTCGGCTTTAGAGGTGGGTATTTTTACACCTGATGAAGAAGCCTGTGATGAATTAGGTCCAGGACAAATTGGATATATCGTTACAGGAATTAAACGCCCAGGTATTGCATCGGTTGGAGACACAATTACGATTTTTAAAAAACAATTACCAGAATTGCCTGGATATTTTAACCCTTCGCCTGTAGTGTGGGCTTCTGTTTATCCAGAGGATGCGGATGATTTTGA
>JAYUFM010000156.1:0-2939 GCA_043738715.1 bacterium
CTTCAAAGGTGATAACTTCTGTAGATGGAGTTGTTGGAGAGAAAAACAGTTTGTATTTCTTGAAGTCAGCTGTGAAAATATTAGATTACAGAAAAAGGAAGCATGCAGTGTTTCTGGAAGATGAGCAAGATCACAGAGGTGAAGAGGACAACGAATATAGTGATTCACAAGAATGCGATGAATATGAAGCATATATGAGTGATGAGCGATTAAGAACTGCACTTGATAAAATACCATCAAAAAATATAGCGTATAGTTCGGATGATATGAGGAATATTCTAGAATTATTCGAAGTCGTTAAAATGATGGTATCAGAAAAAAACACAAGTAGCATCAACATGAAAGCATCATCATTGACTGTTGACATGCTTAATACGAATTCGTACTATTCGCGACTTACGGCAAGGACACTATTAAGATGGTACGAAATGAAAGATAAAGAGTCGGAAAAACCAGGAAGAAAAATAAACGACAACTTCGAATCAGAAGTATGGGGAAAATTGATGCTTTGCATATTTGAGAAAAATATTGAAGATGTAAGTGCTGTTGCATATATCATTACAAAGCATTATTATCTTCTGCTTGGATGTATATCTAATAATATGAAATCTAACATGTTGTACGTACGTTCATTTTTGATGATAGGACAGAGAGAAAGTTGTTCGAGTAGTAGTAAACGTTACGTACTCTTACGCCATAATAGTCTCCGCTGCAACTGCTGTAAAGGAAACGGAAGCATGGAGCAATAATGAAAAATTAAAAACTATGAAATTTTCTAATAAATGGGTAAAAGCATTCTTGAAGAGAGGGGGCTTATCGAGGCGAAAAATAACTCGTGAAGATAAATTGATACCCGACGATGATATTGTTGCAAATACACTTAAAATAGGTCAAGACTTGTATGTTCGCAATCAACACAATCCACGAACCTGTTACAATTTTGATGAAACAGCCTTCACATGGGCTATAGGTCCATCATACATGTACTGTCCTGGAAATCAACAAAGAGCAAGCAATATTGGAATTTCAAATTCAAAATTAAGAATAACAGCTGTCATTGCAGTCAAGGCAGTTGGAGAATTCGCTCCTCTAATGATAATAATTAAAAATAGCTTAAGTTCAGAAAAAAGACAAGATCAAACTGGTATGACTGTAGTCAGAGAGTTGTTTAAGAAGCCTGGATTCACAGCTGCAGATGGATGGAGCTAAAAATTTGGCAAAAAGAATTGACATTCAATAATAGCAAAGATGTACATAAAATTATATCCATAATGAAACTGGACATGTCATAACAAGCCAAGTGAAGGCCTGGAACGATTCCGTACGGATGGTTCTTTGGTTCGAAATAGTGATGCAACCTATAAGAATAAGATTGGGAAAGTTGCTCTTATGGTGTGATAATTGCGGGAGCCACAAAACATCTTGTGTGCGAGATATAATCGAAGAAGTGTGTATAGATGTGGCATTTTTACCTCCAAATATGACATCGGAGTTGCAGGTCCTAGATCTGGTTGTCAATGGACCCCTTAAAGCCCATATAAGAACGAAAAGAGCGAATAGACTGTATAATGCATTTCAAACGTACAAGGAGGCAAGAGTCGAAAATAGCAAATTAGAAAAATCGCTGCGTCAAAATTTAGACTTCGATCCTCCAAGACCAACAATGACAGAAGGAATATTAGACTTAATTCTTCTATTCAAAGAACAATTTAATGAGGCAAGGTTTCAATCGTGCATCAATAGGACATTTATAAAAACTGGGACATTACCAGTCGCGGACCCTGGACCCATCACTTTCGTGAATTATAAAAAAGAAATTCTGTGTGGTACAATGCTCGTTGTACCTGAAGGAACTATGGATGAAGAACAGGAGGAAGTGTTGGCAACTCCAGGATCCAATAAGATTGATGAGATAAAAAGTGTGGAACGGGCTCTATTTTTGTATTTTGTCACAAATAATAGTTCTGAAATTAATGACTCAAATGATAGTGATGACGAGGCAATGTAATGCAAGCTTCAAAAACAAAAATGTCCTTCAAATAAAACACCATCACATTAATTTACAATTTTGATTGCTACTATGTCCTTAGATTGTAAAAGATCAATGATCTTTTTACACCAAATGTCCGATTTATTTGAGTGCAATATTATTTCAATTTTGTATCCTTCAGCTCTATGATTTAAATCTTCGGACAGGGCGCAAGTAAACTTATAATCTAAATTGTGAATAGCATTGTCTAAGAGGTCACTGACATTATCATCCATGAACTCAGTCAATATGGCAGCCTCCTCTTCAGCTACATTTCCTATACGCTCCGCACATGTTGGCAGTCCTTCCAATCCTTCCGATGAATCGACCCTCACCGGTGGCAACATAATTTGGACACAGTTTGAGTCTGTCAGTAGTGTACAGAAATGAAATTGAATTTACGAGGTCAGTGTCATTGATGTCACTCGTCTAGGCAAAGAATATAAGCATCCAATAAATTCGATATTTTGCATCGGAAGTCAATGGACCCCTACTAACGCGCACCAAATTCGTTTTCCGGAAAGCGGTTCAACTCGCAGGCTGAATCTTTCTTGACTTTCAGGCTCCGGCGCAATGCAAATGCGCCTTTTCCCCTTGATGGGAAAGATGCGACCGCTCTCATCCTATAAGTGATGTCATGAAAATTTGGTCCGTTAGTTTCCAGACGATGTTGATCCATCGCAATGAAAACGCAGTTTTTGATTGTGCCCATCAATGCGTCCGCTAGAAACTTCGAATTGGCTGTCTGTCAAGTGGAAACTCATCAAGTTGATGAACAAATCGACGGGAATCCCACGATACCGCGGCTCGCGGTCAATCCATATCATTCAAAATCAAGAGACGAAACGATAGTGGAGATCGTCCAGATTACCTGTGAAGAAGGTAGAGGCGATTTGGTTCTGTCTTGCGA
>JAYUFM010000157.1:0-2928 GCA_043738715.1 bacterium
ATGTTCCCCACTCCAGAAGACCTGTCACCGCATGAATTCTGACATGAAAATACATGTTTTCCACATTAGAAATAGCCTTTAGGCCTTTCTTTTTATCGATACTTGTTTTTTTATGGTTTGAAAGAGGGCTTTGAATTTTTTCTTGTTTATAGACATTTTTAATGGCACTTATAAATTCATCCTGATATTGCAAGACCTCTATGGTTGGAAAATAGGGTTTAACTAATGTGTCCATATATTTTCTTATCCCATTGCTTTTTACAAATGGAAAAGTCTTCAATAGATGAGACCTGGATTTATTAATTTTATCTGAGAAAGTAAAATCATTCATACATTTTTACTAGTGATTATATTATACGCGCACGAGTGCCTATTGACAATCGTGCTAGCACGTGTTGGCTGGGGGATAGGGACTCGAACCCCAATAAACGGTTCCAGAAACCGTTGTCCTACCATTAGACGATCCCCCAATATGGGATTAGCGTATCATTTCCACACGCCAAAATCAAACAACTTTTATAGGTGATATAATTAAAAACAGAAAGGAGGACATAAAATGTCTACGATCAAAACAATGTTAGGCCGGAGTGTCAATATTGCGATTATCGGGTTCGTTAAAGCAGAAGAGCGTGCGTACCAAAAGGTAGTACTACCTGATGTTATGAAGGGTGCAGGTTACAGTACCAAGTTGGAAAAAATGACATATCATGGAAAGAAACGCGGTGTTCCATGTCCCATCGTCATGATTTTTAGATTCTTGGCACTTGAATCAATATCACCACCAAACGCGCTCAATGAAGTCATGTATATGTGCAGGATAAGCCCACCAAAAAGTGACTACACATCAGCATTTGGTCCCAACACCAGCAAAGCTGTGTTTTTTGAGCAAATCGTAGGAGAAAAGGTTTGGGCTCCAAAAAATCTACAAGAGCTCTGCGACGCAGTAAAAATTCTCGGCCTCACAACAAAAATCTGCCAGCCATTCTAGTACGTTTCGTCCCCTAGAAAGGACAAACGCACAGTTGGTTGGTAGTTTCGTCTCTACTTTCCTCCTGCTATTTTAATAAATTCAGTAAATAAAGGATGCGGTGCCAATGGTCGTGCTAAAAATTCTGGATGGAATTGTACACCTAGGAAAAATGGATGCGATGACTTTGGCAGTTCAGCAATTTCCATCAAATTTCCATTTGGTGAAGTTCCGGAAAAAACTAAACCGGCATTTTCTAAATCATTTAAATAAAAATTATTGACTTCATACCTATGTCGGTGTCTTTCTGTGATAGTGTCTTTTAATAGACTTTTACCGAGGGCAGCGTGATAGGCATAATAGGCCACAGTACCCTTTCGCAACTTACATGGAAACCCACCAAGGCGCATTGATGCGCCGTATTTATTTTCTGCCATAGCTTTTTTCTGATTTTCCATAATATCAATGACGGGATTTTTGGTCTTGTGATCAATTTCACGAGTATGCGCGTCTTTTAAATTTAAAACGTTCCGCGCATATTCAATAACCAATAATTGCATGCCGTAACACAATCCAAAATATGGAATCTTTTTTTCACGACAATATTTTATTACATTTAACTTTCCCTCGACTCCATTTTTTCCAAATCCCCCGGGCACCAGCACTCCATCGTATTTAGACAATTCTTTTACTGCCTCTGGTTTGTCCTCAAAATTCTTTGAACTGAGCCATGTTAATACTGGTTTTAAACCTAGTTTATATGCAGAAAATTTGATCGCCTCAATCACTGACACATACGCATCAGAAAAAACAAAATCTCCTGAATCAAAATATTTTCCAACCACTGCAATTTTTACCTGCTTTCCTGTAGACTTTGCACTTTTTACAAATCCCGCCCATTTTTGTAAGTTAATTTTCTTCTTTGGCAAACTGAGAGCCTTTGATAATTGAGCTCCGAATTTGTCTCTTTCGAAATTTAAAGGAACATCATAGATACTATCAATGTCTGGAGCAGAGATAACATTTTCAATAGGAATACTACAAAATTCTGAAATTTTTTCCTTTCTTTTTTGATCAATCGGAGTTGCACTGCGAGCAATTATAAAATTTGTATGCACCCCATAGCTGTCTAATTGTTTTACTGCATTCTGCGTCGGTTTTGATTTCATTTCACCAATAGATCCAGGCGTTGGTAAATATGTCACCATGACAAAGATAACATCGCCTGGATTCTTCAAATGCAAAAAACGTGCTGCCTCTATGAACATCAAACTTTCGTAATCACCTACCGTTCCCCCAATTTCAATAACTGAGACATCTGATTTACTCTGTTTTGCAGATTCTTGAAATCGATCAACAATTTCATCTCTGATGTGCGGGACCATCTGAACACATTTACCTTTATACCCTAACGATCTTTCTCGATTAATAACAGAACTAAAAACCATACCGCTTGTCATGTAATCTGCGTCGTGTGCGTTGCGATTTAAAAACCTCTCGTAATTTCCCATATCCTGATCTGTTTCCAATCCTGAATCCATAACAAAAACCTCACCGTGTTCGGTGGGGTTCATTGTTCCTGCGTCGACGTTAAGGTAGGGGTCAGCTTTGACGATATTTGTTCTAAAGCCCTGGGACTCTAAAATAGTTCCGATTGAAGAGGTGGTAATTCCCTTGCCCACTCCGGACATTACGCCACCCATCACGAAAATATATTTATGTCTTTTCATTTAATTTTGAAAATTATATGGAGCCTTTTTATTTTAAGTGCACCTTAATTCTATTAAATAAATTTAAGGTAAGCAAATTGACCGAAAAGGATCCTTGGGTTTAAATGCGTTTAAATGCGACTATATTCGCATTTAAACACATTTACCTTTATACCCTAACGATCTTTCTCGATTAATAACAGAACTAAAAACCATACCGCTTGTCATGTAATCTGCGTCGTGTGCGTTGCG
>JAYUFM010000158.1:0-2927 GCA_043738715.1 bacterium
GCATGCCTTTCTCTGCTAGCAGCAACAACTTTTTTTTTCCGGATTATCCTTTCGAAGATGTTGTTCGATGCGGTATTGATTTAGACGATTTGGCTCCAATGTTTTCTTTCTTCTCTGAGTCATGGTCTTTAAGTCTTGCATCGATGCTTTAAATAGGCGTTCATCGCTTTCAACTAATTTGTCGCTTACGACAAAATTATCGCCCCATGGCTCGGCGTCTTGTGCCGAATATACTTCGTCTGCTAAGAGGTAACTTTTCTGTGCAACTTCTCTTAACATATTGACGCTCTTTTGATGGGATTCATTCGGAAACATAACTTCTAGATGTCGTATCATCTTATTGACTTGAGTATTATAGTGCGTCGTGTTTGCACTGTATTGTTTATCTTTTTTGTGATGTTTATTATGCATGTTATTATGATCTTCTGTGCATCGTACTCGCTGGAGTGCTTCACCGTCGTGTCCAGGTAACGCTACTCCGCTCAAACGTGTCATCTGGATCTCGTTAACATGATGATGCGGTGTGTGCCGCAGCTCATCACCGCGTACTTCCTACTTAGTTTTCTTTATAATCTTTTTGAAATTTGCCGCCGAGTTGAATTTGGATTCGAAAGATATTTTCAATTTGCCATTGTTCATTTTGTCAATTATTGTTTTGGCTTCTTTCTTCGTCGTTTTTTGTACTGTCTTGTGAATTCTTGTACATAAATCTGTATTTCTGCACTCTACACGTTTTCCATTCGACATATCTACTTCCATTTGTGAACCGAGGTTCCACAGGCAAATCTCCTTTACCTCATTATCCATTTTCTCGAATTTGATTTGGGTTTCTTTTTGTTTATTAGACTTGGTGAACTCGTTTCTATTATACTCTCCTTCAACAGAGTAAAAGAAGGAATGAGGGTGTAATTCCCAGTTTTGATCTTCATTATTTTGGCCTTTTGCACATTTGACTTCTTCACTCAGATACATTTTCAATAGTGCTGCGCAATTCTCTGGGGAGCTCATTGACATGGTAGGGTATACTGGGGACTACTTTTCTTTGTATACATCCTGGAAAAATCTTGATATGACCATCTCGAATTTGACTTGAAGGTATGAGTCATTGAATTTCCGAAGTACATCCATGTTTTCTTCCAGGATATTTAAGACGTCGTCACAGGTGGTTTCGTAGTGCGATCCAAAATATACCACCAAGACTTTTTGAAAGTTGGTAAATGCTTGTACTAGCATCGTTCTGCCCTCTCTCGTTGGTGTATTACCCCAAAGGTATATGTGGTCCCTGTAGCGTATGAAATCACTCAGCGATATTTCTGTTCTATCATAAAGTGGGTATTCGCCTAGCAATAGTTTCTCCAGCTTTTGTTCGTTGTCCACTATAGGTAGTCCCTTTAGATTGGGTTCCTTCACAAATGTCTTAAATATTGACTTCTCCGGTAATGTAAATGATGATGCTACGTAACGCTGGACAGTCTCCTTGAATGTTTTTTCGACAGTAGTGCAAGTCGATTACGAGTCTCTCAAATCTTTCAATGCCCATCAATCGAATCATACCAGCTACTTTCACCATTCTCTTTACTCCTTCACTTTTTAAACTACATGTCCTTGGATTGTTATCTAAATCTCGTATACCGTAGAGTGACACGGTTATTCTCGCTTTGTTACTCTGTTCTTCCTCACCTTCTCGTAATTGTGTGCCGTCATCCAAGATAAGTTTTCGACCTTGAACTTCGACCTTGTTTTTTGCCTGTAGTAGGTATTCTGGTAGCTGTACTTTGACTGATTTTTGGACATGCATATCCTCCTCAGACGGGAACATTGTTCCTCCTACTTTGATGGGTGTCAAATCATCTAGCACAGGTTGCAGCGTATAGAATACCCAATTTGAAGTTAGCGCCCAATTATCATTGACGGTTTCTCCTTCGTCCCATTTGCTTGAAGGGTACAAAAGTATCATGTCTTTTGTTGCGTTAATTGCCAGCGCTTTTGTAGCTGCACTTTTTAACCATCTGCTAGTATCTGCATCAGCTGAATTCACAAAATTGGAAGCTATCTTCAGTAGTTCTTCTGTCGAAGAGTCATGCTCATCTTCTTCTATGAACTGAAATCTTTTCCTTTTCGATACTGATGAATTCATTACTGTACAATGAAGAAAAAGAAGTAAACAAGATTGTGTAACGAACCGAAGACTGCTTGCTGCAAAGTATTCTGATCGTGACCAATCTGAACTAGCAGAGATCGTCAGCTGCATTTGTGATATATCGAATGACTCCAAAATGCGTTGTCCGACTTTCATGGGCTCCACGTTCCTCGCATGAAAACAACCGCAAAATCATAAGTACAGTACGCACCATGTACTCCCTCTACCCCTCCCATCTGAGTTTTTCAAAGAAAAGGGGACATTTTATTCTGCTCTGGTAATATAGGTATTATTTTTTAATATTATGGTGAATGGAATGGTGACACCGAGTGTCGGAATAACTAATCGGGCAAATATATGGGCATACTAAAATCTGGTAATAAATACTATAACATAGATTCTGTACCAAAATCTTGAAAAATTTACCAAAACACAGCTGTACTAAAATATGGATTTTACACCCTAAAGTAAAGATCGACCTACTATTTCATGGAAGTCGTACTTTAATTGGTGCGCAATACTGAATTCATGATGCTGCACTTTTATTTCTACTTTTTTTTTGGAATTTCATAATAGGAACTTCGGGCGATCACGTAGAAGTCATGTCGTTTTTCATCTGGTTTCAGTTAGGATTAGAATGGCTCGGGGGCGGTCAGGGTTAGGGTTAATAAATGAGTAGATGACTACAGATGTCAGTAGATATAGGGTTAGAAAAGCTTTGATTTGTTGACGTAGCCTTGATTGGCTGCGCACGAAATAAACTCGGATGATATCTATCGTTTGGTAG
>JAYUFM010000159.1:0-2902 GCA_043738715.1 bacterium
ACTGGAAAATGTTCACCGAGTGATTCGAGGACCCCTCTAACTGTTTCAGCGCCATTACCATTCAAAACATCTGGTAACATTATAAACGTTTTCAAATCACCTCCTGCCTGACGTTTTACATCATCGGCAGCGCTCTTTCCTGCCTCATGTGCACCTTTTGAAACAGCGGAACCTACCCCAGCAAAGAATTTAATATCCTGTGATGACAAGGCCATGACAACAACTGAAGGTTTTCCAACTGGACCTTCGGTGCTGATTTCACCAGCAGTTGATGACCCAACAAGCAACACCTGACCACTGATAGATCTAACACCTCTCAACATGTCCTCCTGATTGTATTTAGATGATGCAAAAACAATAATGGCATCTGGTTTTACCCCACCCGCCAATCTAACTATTGCATCCTGACATGCTGACGCTCCTGCTGAAAATGAATCTTCGCTGTATCCAACCCCAACTGATGATGTTAACGCCATATGTTGATATAAAATATATAATTAAAACTTTCGGATTAATTATAACGCAGATTTATTGTTTTTGGTAAATAAATCCTTCTTTTCTTTATCTATATCTTATTTAGTCGCACTTTTAGGAGCATTCTGTCTTGCGTATCCTTTTTTGTACCTCTTTTCTTTTTTGTAATCACTTAGAAGCTTGATTATTTGTTCCATTCCCTTATCGGTCAACTTAATTTTATGATTTTCATCAATCTCGTAGTGTGCAGATTTTTCTTTTAAGCCAACTGACCACAACACCCGCTTTATCGCAGAATCAACTTGATCAATGTTTACCCTATCCATTATAGTTGCTGAAATTGTGTTTAAAGATTTTTCATATACGGATTTTTGCTCAATTGTTGCTTCGGCAGATCCTTTTATTCCATCTAATATTTCATTTTCAGTCAAACCTTGAATAGAATCTGCGTTTTTACCTATCACATCTGCAAATTTACGAGTCGATCTCAAACCTGAAGCATCCGCTGTTTTTGTATTTGGGATTATATGTCCTATTTTTTCGTCTTTTGAGCCACGTAGAATTGAAACTTTTTCGGCTATTTCTGGCCCACCACCTACTGTAGTTGGTGTATATCCTCCAACTTGTGCATATGCCTCTGCGGTAAAGGCAGTATTCCATCCCCCACTTCTTACACGATTAGATTTAAATTTAGGTCCCTTTTCTGTAACAGGACGATATTCAAGTTTTCTTAATGCAATTTCTGTCATGTTTCTGAGACGGAAATTAAAGAATAATAAATCATTTTTGCTCATGACTTCAGGTTGAACATCTTGAACACCACGAAGCACATCCAAATGTGGATTCTGATCAAAGTTCCTTGTCAATTTATCAACCAATCTTTTATCAACAGAGAACAAATCAGCATCGTCAGATTCTATATACAATGGGCCGTCTGATTTTGGACGATTAATCGATCTCCTTAGTGCCAAATCTGCTAATAACTTTCTATGTGCGGCTGGGGTTTGTAAACTCTGAGGCGCCTCTGCAACAAGAACGTTAACATTAAACTTTGGATTCTTCTTTTTCCATTTTTCTATAACTTCAACACTCTTGTCTGAACTATCATTGTTATGTTTATTTACAAAAATGTTTATTTCATACAAATCTGGATCAACTGCCTTACCTTCAGAATCAACTTGCTTTGTGTATTGATTTAACAAGTTCTCAAAATTAGCCTGTTCGTTTCTTGCAGGAATGTTGATAGCGACACGACATTTTTCATTCATTGGTGCAATTTTCTTTTCCCCTCTCTCGAGATCAAGTGTCCACCTCTCAGCTTGTTTCGCTAGATAATCTTTTATATTTTGATTTTCTCTTTCTACATTGCGACTTACCAAATTGCCTTCTTTATCCACCCAATGGATTACGCCATCAATCTCCTTTTGGAAATATTCACCTGAATTACTTAGCGCTTCTGCTTTTGTATCAAATTCTGGTGATTGAGGTTTACCGGTTCCCTTCTTTTTATCATCAAGATTATTTAATCTTTCAAGTGGACTTCTTGGAATAAAGAAAGGTATTGGGATAATTGGACCAAATGGTGTTACTGGTTTTTCATAAGAAAGCACAGTATCAACTTTTGTTGAAACTAATTCACGCACTCCTTGAACTCGCAAATTCTCGACTACCGAATTCATACCATGACCCTTATCTGTTGCACAAACAATTACATCTTTGATTCCGTTACGCTCTCCCATGATGACCGCAGCTTCTGTAAATTTAGGTCTTGCAATAACATGTCCATGAGCATCAAATTTAAATAGTCTTCCCACTGGACTATTAGGATCAATTATTGCTGTACCATCAGGTCTAACTGGAATATGAGCAGGGGTAAATTGTGTGTCTCTTGATGCAGAAACCAATATTCTCATTCTACCTTCACTTGCCATTTTAATGACATCCAGGTGTTTATTGTGACCAACACTTGATCCTTGGTGAGTCATTCCTCTCATTGATATGTGAATCTTGCCATCACGTCCTAGTATCGGGTCACTTAATCGTCGTTCGTTTAAATCTGGAACCTTCGTTCCGTTATCAGCCCAACCCAATCTATGTGTCCTTTCGAATTCTCGATGATGTGCGGTATATTCTTGTGCGTTAAATTTTACAGTATGTTCTGTAGTGTAATTAGACATTGAAGTAGTATTCTCTGAATGATTTGCGACATTGAAACCTGCCTTTCTTAAAGCATCTTCGGAATCTAGAGTTAGTCTATACGTACCTGCGTGCCCATTTGGTCCCATAACTGTTTTATCGATAAACACATGGTCAACTTTTACTTGACCTCCGACCAGGTGACCGCTAGCGTCAAAGTGACCCCCTTCAATTATTTTAAATTCATTAGGACTTGATCCATCTACAATATGAAAGCCCTCTGGAACTTTCA
>JAYUFM010000160.1:0-2893 GCA_043738715.1 bacterium
TATCCTGTCTACTGATGTATGTAGCTTGAATCCAAATGAAGACCGATTCTCTTTTTCTGCAGTGTTTATAATGGACAAGAACGCGAATGTAAAAGAACGTTGGTTTGGAAAAACAATCATACATTCGGCACGTCGATTTACTTATGAAGAGGCTCACGAAAGAGTCTCTACTGGTCAAGGTGACTGTGTTGAACAGTTACAAGTTTTGAATAGTATTGCTAAAAAGTTAAATGATGAACGTAACAAGCACGGCGCCATAGATTTCGAAACAACTGAAATTAAATTTAAATTAGATGAAAATGGTAAACCAATTGCAGTATATAAAAAGGAACGCTTAGAGAGTCACAAATTGGTAGAAGAATTCATGCTTCTTGCTAACCGTGAGGTGGCTAAATTTATTCACGATGATTTTAAAAACGCACACGGCAAGTCATTACCCGGTGTATACCGAGTCCACGATGTTCCCAATATTGAACGTTTAGAGGATTTGGGAATTTTTGTTCGCGCTCTTGGTTTTGAATTCCACCCTCATAAAAATATGAAGTCAAAAGACATTCAAACACTTCTCAGTGAGGTGTCCGGATCAAGCGCTGAGGCAACAATCAAAACTGCAACTTTACGTTCAATGGCTAAGGCAGTTTACTCTACAAAAAATATTGGACACTTTGGACTTGCATTTACTTATTACACACAATTTACATCCCCTATTCGTCGTTACGCTGACCTTATTGTCCACCGAATTGTAGAAAGCATCAAAGACGGCACGCACCTCTCTGCTGCTCTAATGGATTCATTAGACAAAATTTGTGCTGATTGTTCAAAACGTGAAGTAGAAGCAGCGGACGCAGAACGTGCATCAATCAAATACAAACAGGTTGAATATATGGAAAGAAAAGTTGGTCAAATATTGAACGTAACTGTTGGTGGAATTGCAGAGTGGGGTATGTTTGTCGAAGAAGAAGAGTCAAAAGCAGAAGGATTGATTCGATTAAAGGATTTATTGCCTAGTGATTTTTACACAGCAGACACAAAGAATTATGTTATTAATGGAACAAGAACTAAAAAGACTTTCCGTTTGGGAGATAAATTAAAAGTGAAACTTATCAAAGCAGATACTGATACACGCAGTTTGGAATTGCAGATTGTAGAATAAAAGTAGGATGAAAGTAGAATAAAAAAAAGACAACCGACCTCTTTGTTCCCCAGTAACGCAGAGATCGGTTGTTTTGGAAATTGTTGGGAGTGTCAAGGCTCTCCAAGAGTTGGGTTGTTCTGCGCGAGTGGGTTACATGCCCTCTCTAGAAAACACCACCACTAAAACATTGAGGCTGCTGCGTTCATTGCAGAAAACCGCTCCTGGAGAGCCTGACTTTTCCTCCTCGGAAAATATCAAATCCTACAAATAATGTTACACCCGGAATATCCCTACGATCAAGGACTTATCCACAGTGAATAAATAGAGGGTGGCGCTGTCTTGATCAGATTATTTAGATCAATTTTTCTCTTTTTTTGCGATGGGCAGTTATAGCAAAGCGGTGGGCTTCGGCATTGATTTTAATAATATCGCTCTGCATTTCTTTTATATTCAAACTTGTATCATTTCCAATGTTTACAGTCATAATTTCACGCGCTTTATGTCTCGAATCCTTAACGACAGAAACTAAACCAATTTCTTTCGGCACAGTTTCTTTTGCAACATTAATCTGGGCAATTCCCCCATCAACCACAACTATGTCAGGAATATTCCATTCAGAATGAGCAAACCTTCTTGATAAAATTTCTTGCAATGCTTTTGTATCATTAGCGCCTGTCACAGTTTTTATATTAAATTTTCTATATTCATTTTTATCAAATTCTCCATCATTCATTACAACCATAACACCGATCATGTGCTTACCGGAGATGTGTGCAACATCATAGGCTTCAATCCTGAATTGTTTGTTGTTCGTTTTTTTGTATTCAAACGGCTCTCTTTTAATCATCGAAACATCCTGAATGTGTCCAAGGGAATCAATTGTGTGCTTTATTTCTGCACATTTTTCAAAATTTAATTCTTTTGCATAATTTTTTATTTCCTTGTTTAAAAGTTCTATCAAATTTTTCTTTTTACCTTGAAAAAACAATACAAGGTGTTTGATGTTCTGAGAGTATTCTTTTTTAGACATTTTACCCGCACATACCCCAGGACATAGACCTATTGAATAATTAAAACACGGACGAGTCTGGTTTAATTTACAGGTATCCCTAAAAGGAAAAATTTTTCTTACCAATCGTAGCGCCTCTCGCAATTGCGGTGCATAAGGGTACGGTCCAAATACATGAGAATATTCTGTGCCTGACAAATCTTTTTCCATGTTTCTTCCTCGAACAATCAATACCCTAGGAAAATCCTCCTTGGTGATGGCAACATAGTTAAAACTTTTATCATCTTTTTCTTTAGTATTAAAAACTGGCTGATGTTTTTTTATAAGTTCATTTTCTAAGATAAAAGCTTCCAGGACTGAATCAGTACTGATAAAATCAATATCCTTTGCTTTGGAAACCATATCGACTAGTAGCATCCCTCGAGTTTTTATTAGATCGCTTGAAAAATAACTGCGGATTCGATCCTTTAGACTTGTAGCCTTGCCAATATACAAAATAGCCTTATTTTGCTTGAACAAATAAACCCCAGGTGCTTCTGGGATCTTCTTCTTTTTAATGATTTTCTGTAGATCTTGACTATTCATGAATTTGAGTATATATTACTTAGCAGAGATTCGTCAAAGCTTTGGTTGGTGCTAGGGTGGTTCGGCCCCTTCAGCGTTTCATCCCAACGACGCGGGACAACGCTGGGGGGGTCGGCACCTCACCATACAAAGCTTTGGCAAAAGCACATTCATGCTATGCATAG
>JAYUFM010000161.1:0-2887 GCA_043738715.1 bacterium
ATCTCGGTGGTCTAAATTCACAGAGAGCGTCAGGAAAGATGTCGAGTGTTCATTCGGTATACTGAAAAAAAGATTTCAGTTCCTGAAAAATGCCATCACATGGCATCGGAAAAGTGATATAGACAACGCTGTATTTTCCTGTGTCATTTTGCATAATATGTTGCATGAATTTAATGGATACGATGTAAGATGGGAAGCAGAAATAGATAACTTACATACCGATGAAGAAGAGCAGCGTTGCTTAGATAAGATAAGACGTAGAGTAGTTAAAGCAGTACAAAATAATGATGATTTTTCTGATGTCGGTCATTTGCGCCAAAATATAAATAATATAGGGTATGCTAATGCATTAGATAATGACCTCAATGTTGAGATAAGCACTGAACATGAACTTTTACGGGACAAGCTAGTGACACACTTAAATGTTCAATATCTTAACGGGAAACTGCGTTGGTTAAAAATTTAAATAATATGTACGACAATCTTATACGTTTGATTAATTAAAAGAGTCACTTCCGCTATCATCATCTTCTTCACTTTTAATAGCTACTTTAAGTTTCTTCACCCAAAGACCAATCATAGTAAGATTTGGGTCATCAATGATATCACCAATCTTAAGACAAAGCAAACTACTTAAGTCCTTCCTAGCACTCTTGAAATTAAAGTCAGTCAGTGATAGTACTCCTTTTGAAGCCAGGGGATATTTGCCATGTAATAATTCATTGACAATTTCATAATGTAACCCCGCAAAGGTATTTGAGCTTGATGATGGTATATTAGATTTTCTTGGAGATTGTCTTGTTGCTACGTCAATACTCTTCTTCATCGGTAATATATTATTTTTAGTATTAGAGTTAATTTGAAAGTTAATATTTGAGTATCCGATACCTTTGTCATTGTCATACGTAGGTACAGTGTTGTTAACTTTATTTGCGTTTATATCAGGAGGGGAGTATTCGAATGGAAAGAGTATATCATTTTCTTCTACTTCTGTGTTATCATAATATAATGCTTTATTGTTATTCTCGACTGTTTGAGTTGGTAAAATTTGTGATATTAATGATGGTACAGGAGTACTTTGGATAGGAATTGCATTCTTTAACCTGCGTGCTTTATGTTCAATTTGTCTTTGTTCTAACAGCTCTAACTCATTGTCTAAATGGTTGTTCATAAGACGTTTCGCTCTTTCCTGGAATATAACATAAAATTAATCAAAATTTGAATTAATGAATGTATGAATGAATAAACGAATTCATAGACAATTTCTAAACGCTTTCTAAAAAATGATATTACTTTTTTGGAATCAGTATCAGCGTTCTTCATTGCAATTTCAATAAGTTTGAGATCATGGTCACTCCTAGCCATTTCTAATTCCATGTCCGTTTGAAGAAGATGATGACTTTTCATTGAGTTAGTATCTGAAGTTACTTTCTTAATTGAAACTTCTGAATTAGACCTCTCTCGCTGAACAGTACGACCTGTAATGTTTGAATAAAAAAAAGTTGAATAAGTTTTAGTTTTTATAAATTATAGAACTGTACAATAACTTAACACTCCAAACATTCTTTGACCTGGTGGATTTTTAGTTCCACGACTCCCTTTCTCATCCACAAAATAATGTTCAGCATCAGTTGGTCCATTGCTCGATGGTTGATTCACCCAGTGTTCGGTAGGATTTTCTGCTGGTGTCCCATACATTACCCAACCAATCCATTCTTGAGGATACCACATTTCCCATTCCTCAACTAATGAGGAAGAAGCGGTTTCTTCATTTTCTTCTTCTTCCTCATCATCGACGCTATTTATCGTTTTGGTTTTACGCATACTGAACGCTTCCTTTCGGACCTCATTTAACATAGCTTCTCTACTTTTCCCTGAAGGAAGTCCTTGGGGACAATATCTTAATCATGAAATAGAGAAGTTATATGTTAATGATATGAACGATATTTAGAAAACATCTCTTACAAGATTTAACTTACTTTCGCCAAAGTGGAGACAGTGTGTTGTTCATGTAGCTCTTCATCGCACTGTACTTCTTCCTCAACTTTTTCCCATTTAAAACTTCTTTCGCAGTGCTAGTCCCAATTTTGAGAAACTGAAGCGGAATAATTGAAACTCGTCTTCCCACGAGAGCATCGTTACTCAGCTTTTCATAAACTTTGTCAAAAGTTGTAAAAAATTCTTCCTCTTGCATAATTTGGGAGCAGGTTTTTTTCTCCGCTATTCCGAGACCACATGACAAGATGATGAGCCCAGAAATTTGCTTGACTTCTATGCTGTATTTTTTATACGCTGTCTGTTCAGAGGAGGTCAAAATTGTTTCTGAAGTTGACTTGGCAGCGTTCCTTTTAAAAGGAGGTGAACACTCCGAATTCATCGCCGACGAAGCTGATGAGGTTGATTTGGTCGACTTGGCCACTCTCGTAGCAACTTTCTTAGCTGCCTTCACCATGATGTTGATCCTAAACGATTATGTAGGGGACGTGGAGGAGTATATATAGAGGATAGAGGTCACCAGAGGTTTTGGATAGGATTGATTCATCTGAAAAAGAGGCCTGTTTTTCAGATGAAATCTTCCATCTGAAAAAAAAAAATCGTCCAAATTTTTGGATGCCTGGTTTTGGATGGGTAAGGAATGTCTCAGGTTAAATTTTATCCAAAAACACGGTTTTGGATAACTTTTTTGGACACGATAAGGAACGGCCTTATCGACACGGAATTTCGACTCGAAAATAGAAAATACACTCAGGACCCGAAAATGCACGTACGCTATATTCGTGTGAACGAACGAAAATAGGTCGATAATAGGTCCCTCCCAAAAGCATCATCAATGTTCCATTGACTGTTTTAATTGTCTGCTGCATATATGGTACACAATATTCGTTAT
>JAYUFM010000162.1:0-2874 GCA_043738715.1 bacterium
CAAATGGAAGCAATGGAATCTACACTTGGAAAGTCTCCGTGATTGCCATTCTTGTATTCTTGGTAGCACTCCATCTGTGATTGATGAGACCATGGATGCCGAGATATCAATACCGTAAATATCATACATATATGCACTAATATCTCGTGTGGTCATACCTTTTGCATACATAGCAATAACTTTCTCTTCTACGTCACCTTGGATGGTTGAATGCTTTGGAATGATGCGCGGTTCAAATTCTGAATTTCTATCTCTCGGAATTTGTATTGGTGCATAGCCAAAGCTGGTACGGAGTAGTTTCTTTGAATAACCGTTTCTACTGTTACCGGAGTTCTTTCCTTTAGCTTCATGCTTTTTGTAACCTAAATGTTCTGCCATTTCTGCTTCGAGCATGGCTTGAAGAGTTGGAGCTATCATGTCCTTTAAGAAGCTGGTAACATCAGAACCTGTCTTTAAGTTTTCTACTTTTGCTTGACACTCTTCATACGAGAGCATTGTTGGTTTTGTGTTGTTCATTGTGTGTTAAATGGTTACTGGTAAGTATGTCATTTACACAAAGTGTTTTACAGTCTCTATCTATAACGGCTCTTTACGTTTTTTTGTATGGGTGTGGTAGTATAATGATATAAGTATTGATAGGCTTAATCATCCGGGAGCTCCTAGGAAGAACGTTGCTATGCAATCAGTAGAACCTACAATAATTAAGGGGCCATCGTACTCTAAAGCAAGGTGGTGCCACGGAGAGATGTTCATACTCTTTTAGTCTATCTTAATGAATAAATAATGATTGTTCACATATACAGCTATTCAATTATGAAAGTATTATGGGTTTTTCTTCAGATAGCGACAATTCCCTTTATTTGGTTAATTAAGGTTATTTTTAGAATCAAAATTATTCATGAAAATACGGTACCTCCTGAAAAAGGGTGTTTAATGATTAGTACTCATGAAAGTAAAATCGACCCTTTTTATATTTTGAATTACTATGGACTCTGGAAAACAGTGGTCAATGTACCTTACCGTTTTCCAGTAATGCATGAATACATGGAAAAGAAGATTATTGGCCATATTATTTCATGTTTTGGTGGATATGATATTGGGGATACTTTTGAAAAAAAGGCAAAAATACTTTTCTACACAAGGAAAATAATTGAAGAAAAGGGTAGTCTTGTTATCTTTCCAGAAGGAAGAATTATAAAAGGAGACCATGATTTTGTTCATTTTCAAAACGGCTACAGGTTCTTGCTTACTGAAAGTACTCAGGTTATTTTAGTGAAAATGCATAATATACACGCCTTATTAAGCACATTTTTTTCAAGAAAAAGACCGTACATAATCTACCGAACAATCCCATCATCAGTTCCCTCAAAAGAGGCTTTAAAAATAATTGAGCAGTTTTATTCGCATGCTTAGAAAAGATTACAAGCATTCTTTTTTTATAGTAAAAAATACAGGTAAAGACTCACGCAGTAAGCTTCTTTCCTTGATAGGTTCTAAGATGAGTGTCGAAGTTAAAAATGTAACAATAGCTAAGGACGAAAATAATAAACCAAGTCTACTCTATGCTGGAAAAACTTTTGGCACATTATCAATTGCACATACAAAAGCATTATTAGTAGGTCTCTTTTCGAAGTCCTCATATAGGATAGGGGTTGATATTGAAAATCTGATTACTAAAGAAGATACGATTCATGGATTTCTTACAGAAAATGAATTACACTATGCACGAAACACAAATGAGTGTTTCAATAAGGTTGCAACTTTGATTTGGGTTTATAAGGAGGCTTTTGTAAAAGCTCTTGGTAGCGGTTTCATATCTCACCCGAATACGATTTGTGTTTCAGACATTATAAATAAAAAAACAGGTGAACAAGGTGTTGTTAAGTATAAAAATAAATTGCACGTCGTGCAGGTGCTTGTTAAAGAACAGCACACTTCCTATTGTATTGCAGCAATTGCAATCGTAGAATAAATAAACTATACTCGCTAGTATGTCCTATGAATGTCAAAGAGCGTGTTTTTAATATATTTTCTGAAACACTCGGCATACCAAGAGAATCGATCAATGAACAAACAGTTATCGTAGATGTTGTTCCTGATTCGATAACTTATTTTGAGCTTTTCCTTGAGCTTGAAAAGGAACTCAATAAAAAACTTAGCTTTGAATTGGTTATAAACATTAAAACCCTGGGAGATATAGTTTCTTTTATCGAAATCACTGAACAAGAAAAATATGCTTTACGTTAAAAAAAGTACAGGGATGCACGATGAACATGCTTATACGCTAATTAAGGACATTTATAAAATTCAAGGATATCAGTTTTCAAAACAAGATTTTTTGAAATGTAATGAATTAAGAACGCTTTTTACACTGCATACCAATAAGGACAAAGATGGTGATTTGATTGGAACGATCTCACTTATGAAAGATAAAGGAGGCCAGTCACTACCATTAAGCTCCATCTATCTAGATGAAATAGAAGATCTTAGGCAAGTCTATACATCAATTTATGAAGTTGGAAACTTTGTCATAGACTCAAGAAAAATAAATAATCGTTTCAGTCAAGAGTCTCTGCTTGCCTCTAGGCTCCTTTTTAAGGAAGTTTATCAAGAGGCAATAAATATGGAGGTTGAACTCCTTGTTATGGTAATAAACCCAAAGCATCTTTCTTTTTATAAACTTATTGGTTTTAAAGAATTTGGTCCTACAAAATTATACCCATCAGTAAACGCTCCTGCGATTCCAATTAAGTTTGACCTAAGGTCATGCGTCCTCGAGAGTAATTTTTTCTCTCGTATATAACATGCAACCTTTGACTAGATTACATTTTTGCACATATGACCGATAAAGATACATTTTATGATCAGGCTTTC
>JAYUFM010000163.1:0-7879 GCA_043738715.1 bacterium
CCGAGAACGTCACTACGTTACGCAATCGAGAGAATGCCGACCCAAAAGAAAAATTACTATATGGGACTTAAAAAGAATTCGTAAATTAAAGCGACTTTAGATTATCAGCAAATACAACCATAGCATCATGCATGAATTGCGGTAATTTGGGGTGGTACTTTTCAAAACTGCTCTTAAACCTTGTGTCACCAATGTACATCTCTGCCAACCCCTTATACATTTCAGGATTAGGCGTGTAGAAATTTGAAAGATGTTTATAGTGTTCAGCGATCAAGTCCTGCACCTCCTTATCGTGAACATCTTTATCAACGAGCAAGGCACCCTTCGTTAATATTTCATGACCCTCTTTTTTTATGACATCCATTTTTTCTTTAGTCATGCTGCGCATTTTTATTTCGGATTCTTTGTAGGCATCAGTGTGTCCCCATCTTTGTTTGGCTTCTTCTGCTAATTTGTTCATTTCTTCTTTCGTAAATGAATCGTAGAGTTCGTCATCTTTCATATATTTTTTATTTTTAATTTTATTAATTGTTTTATCGATTGTTGCAAGTAGCAAACCAAGACGCTTCTGCCTCAAGGAAATCATCTGCTTGTGATCTTTTAACGCCCGTTCAATATCAAAATCTGGATTAGTGACGATGGCTTTTATGTCTTGCAGTGTGAAATCTAATTCTCTGAAAAAGAGAACTTGCTGAAGCTTTAGTAAATCATTCTCATCGTATGTGCGATACTGATTTGACGCATTTCTTTTTGAAGTCAAAAGACCAATCGCATCGTAATGATGCAAAGTTCTCACACTCACCCCCGCCATCGTGGCTAATTGATTAATCGTATATGGCACTTATATGTCACCACGATATCATAAACTATGACGTAACGTAAGAGTCAAGTCTTTTTTTATACCCAAATTTTCTAAGAAGATTACTCGTTAAACGCCTTCTCTAATCCTGCAACATCAAACTTTTTCATCTTCATAAAAGCCTGAACTATCTGTCCTTTTTGTTTATCGCTACCCTTTGACATCAATTCCCCCAGTGCCTTTGGAACAACCTGCCATGATAATCCGTATTTGTCCTTACACCAACCACATTGGCTTTCTGCTCCCCCATTAGTGGTTAATTTTTCCCAATAATAGTCTACTTCTTTTTGATCTTCACAATTTATTACAAACGAAACGGCTTCGTTGAACTTAAATGTAGGACCAGCGGTCATAACACTAAATTCTTGCCCTAAGATTTCAAGTGTTCCTGTTTCAACTTCACCCGATGGTGTGTCTGACAAAGTTCCGTTACTTTCAAATTTTGAGTCTGGGAATATAGACAAATAATAATCTTTTATTTCTTTTAAATTTTTATCGAACCAAAGGAATGGTGTAATTTTTTTCATATGAACACATATTAGCATCATTTTGAAAATCCCACATTTCCAGTTAGCATAATAATATGGAAAGCATTTTTACATCAATTGAAAAACTCAATTTTCCACCCGAGCAATTCATGATTGTTGGCAGTGGTGTAATGGATGCAAAAGGTATCCGTAAATCAAATGATTTAGACATATTGGTCTCACAAGATCTTTTTGAAAAATGTGAATCTGAGGGGTGGGATGTAAAACCTTGGACTTGGAAAGGAGATCCGAACCAGCACTGGCTCAAAAAAGGTGATATTGAATTAATGCTAGAAATGCGTTACGAAGGCGAAAATGTTTCTCTTGAGCAGATGAAAAACGGAGCCGAACAAGTAAATGGAATTTGGTTTTTAAGTTTGGATCAATTGTTAAATGTAAAAAGAAGATCAGGACGTGAAAGTGACCTCAAAGACATAGAAATGGTTGAAAAATACATATATGAACAAGGCCCTCAACAGACTTTGTAAATCCCCTATTTTCAGTTAATATACACACCAAGGAGAAATGGATGAGTGGTTTAAATCAACGGTTTACTAAACCGTCGACGGGTAATTCCGTCCGTGAGTTCGAATCTCACTTTCTCCGCCAATGCAAAAACCGCCGGAAAGGGCGGTTTTTGCATTGAGATAAATTATGAATTTAAAATGCTACAATTATTACAGTATTATTAAATAATCAAATAATTATGGAGCCATTAAATAATTCCCTACCTCCTTCTCCTATAAAAGACGATCCTATGTTAAAGACAACTTCATCTAAATTTATACCTTTTTTAGTAGCTACTATTTGGGCTTGTTACATTTCCGCAGTAATCCTGAACAGAATACTCTTGTCTTCTACTTCGGCAAACGAAAGCCCTTTCACTCTTGTTATTGCTGGGATTGTATTTGTAATTGTAGGATTAATTGTACTTTTCACAACTAGATTTATTAAAAATAAATATATTTTAGTAGTATTTATTATTTTACCCTTCTTGATACCTACAATCTTCCCATACGCAAAGATTGATCCAAATAATTATTTTTTAAACAAGGCAATATCTGAAAATAATGAGTTTTATTGCAGCAAAATGCTCAAGTATGTAAACGATTGCTATAAAACAATTGCTGAAAAGAAAAGCAGCTTGCAAATTTGTGACCTAATAAATACAAATGAACCTTCTAATGAGATGAAGTGGAAATGCTATCTTTCTCTAGCAAAACAAAAGAATGATTCGACAATCTGCTCTGTAATACCAGTTATGAATGATTATGTCTGGGTAACTAACATGTGGGATGATTGCTTCAGTTCAACATCACAAGACCCTAAGGCTTCCGAGGCAAAAAATGCACCATTAGATGTCTCTTCTTGTAGCAATATTCAAGATAATAAAAAACGTTTTGAATGTATAGCTAAGATTTCACCACTGAAGGCAGCATCTCTCTGTGAAGAAGAAGCTTATCATTTTGGTGTATACCAAGAAAATGCTTTCAGATGCTATAACAATTTGGTTAATTCATTCAATGCCCCCGTTGAAGTTTGTACATATATAAAAGCTCCCAGCACAGATCCTAGACCTGAAGTCTACGAATTATGGAAACATAAATGCATGAAAACGTCTTTGTCAAAGAATCCTAGTCAGGTAATTCCGCCAAATGAAAAGGCTTCATGGGAAGAATACGCTGCTAAATATAAAGTAAAGGCTTTGGTTAATAATTCTGAACAGCCCACCTCTATCAGTTACGGTTCAACATTTAATTTCTCTTGGGTTTCAAGCGATTTTGATTCATGTAGTTTAACAATTCCAGCATCTTATGAGGGAAGTGGCACTGAGGGGGACTACGTACCTGTAGTTGGAACCTGGGACTCATTCTTAAGTGAAAGTCTAAAGCTTCCAAAAAATGGAAATGTTGATTTTATTGTAAAACAAAGAACTTCCACCAAAGGAACCTCTATAACAATTGAAATAGCATGCACCAACTTTAATATGATTGAAAATATTAAAGCAGCAGTAACAGTTCCGATTAAATAGAACTAGACGGTGTTGTAGTTTTTGAAAAGCAAGTTCGACCAGCCTCAACGGTCCTCCGCAAAATATGGTAACCATAAAAAATCTATCCTAAAATGTGAGTTTTTTTATTTTGACAAATCAAAAAACAATAGTATTGTAGGTTTAGATTTTTGCCCTATCAATAAGGCCCGTCACTAAAGTACGTGCTTTATGCTGGGGCAAACGCTTCAGTACAACTACAAAAACTCCACACACACGACCATGAGCAAACTAAGCCCGATAAACAAGCCACTGTTCACTCTCGCAGGCCAACTGGGATCTATCAACTTCGCCGAGTTGGGGGAAGGCATATGCATTGCCAGAGGGGCAAACATTTACGCTGTCATTTTTGACCCGCACTTGTGGGAAATCGCCATTGATGATGGCCCTGAGGTCGACTACCGAGAACCGTCAGGTAAACGTGCTGGGTACATCCTTCAAAACGGCACCGAGCCTTTGACCAAAGTCGTTTCCGAGGCGATGCGCATTTTCCGATCCAAGACGGGCAAACCGTGGAATACAAAGACCCAACCTACAGTGCTCACAATGGCAGAACTTGCTGATGCAGCAGCCTGAACAACACGAACGACAAGTCTGATTCACCCGCTGGGAGACACTGTTCTCCCAGCGGGTTTTCGTTTTTCAAATTGAACTAATTAACAGTAAAAAGACTATCAGAAGTGTCAGACACTGAACCCATTCCAGTTTGGTAACCAAGTACTTCAATTTTGAATTGTGTATTAATAGTGTTCCCTACGTTAACGTTCCAACTATATGAACCAGTATTTGGAATATTTGATGCAATGGTACCGATTGTTCCGAGGGATGATAGATAGAAAATTGTTACTTTGTCTATGTTACTGCTTGTTGTCCAAGTAATTGTTGATGATGTACCTTTAGTTAAGCATTCACCGCCATTTGGTGAGGTAATTGTTACTGTACCCATTCCTGTACCCACCGTGCTTGTTGTGGAGATAGGCGTAGACGAGTTATTTGATGGTGTACATGGTACAGGTGTCGTAGTTTGGGTTGAACCACTTGAAACAATTGCTGGTACTGGAACTGGGGGAGTGTAGGGTGCAGACGGTACAGTTGTGTATTGTGGAATACCTGAAACAACGGTTCCAGCTGGATTAACTGTTAAATAAAAAGTTCTAGTTGTCGTGTAATTATTTCCATATGTGAATTTTACTGTAACAGTAAAGGTTCCAGCTTGTGTCGGCGTTCCTCTAAATCGTATCAATCCAAAATTACTATTTTCAATTTGATAGACATATTTATCCATTGCAAGTCCGGGTGGAAGTCCTTGTACATCAAATGAAATTGTATTCGATCTTATTACTTCGGGTGTAGTAGAAAAACCGACACCACCTGGATATACCTTTCCGACTATGGCAATTGCACCGGTTGCATCTGGTTCCATACTATTTATATAAAAGTATGGCTGTGTTGAAGTTGTCGATGTGTTAGTTATTGACGTGTTTGTTGAAGGAGAAGTAATTGAAAAGTATCCATCACTAAAATCCTCGGCACCAAAATCAAAACCATTAGCCAATGACCATTTTGTAATATGTAATTTATAGTTTCCTGTACCAGTAAGGCAAGAATTAATTACAGGTGTGTAAGTAAATTCTTGTGACTTGGCAGAAGCAGTTCCAATTGAACACCCAGTTCCATTTGAATTTACAAGTAAAATAGCAACATCCCCTTCAACATTTCTAGCATTCCATTTTATTGTATACGGTGAATTAATAACTAGATTTTCTCCACCATTTGGATTCACGATAGATATAAACGGTTTTGTATCATTTGAGACTTGTGTGTTTGTTGTTGATTTTAATTCACCGCATGAATTTATTCCGTTTGCGTTTACCGATTTTCCTTCGCCAGAATATCCTGTGTTATCTGCACAGTAGCTAGTGCTAGGTTTTGACTTTAGTGGAACTGAAAGCGACCAAGATGTTGCATTGTCTAGACAAGTAGATTTTTGTCCCGAAACAGCCTCGGCTTGAGATGCCAATGTTGCTATAGAATAAGTTCGCAAAGGAGAGCAGACATTCATGTATGAATTATTCGTACTACTGTAAAACAGTTCTGCTTGTGCTCGCATTGAAGAAACAAGTTGTTTAATTGACGCATCCTTGGAAAGGTTATTATCATCAAGCGCTGACAATCCTGAGCACAATTTTCCAGTCACCCAACTGTACATTTCCCCATTAGCGCACCCTGTACCCAAAGTTGTTACATTTTGATTTGAAGTATTTTGGGTATTTGAAGTAGCATTTGTAGAGGTATTAACAGCAGTAGTGGTATTCGAACATGAACTACTTTGTATTTTAGCTCTTGTCACAGGACCAACATAACCCGTAGGACTAATACCGTTATCTGATTGAAAACCTTTAACAGCTTTTACTGTTAAAAGGCCCATATATCCACTTGGGCTTGCTTTCAAGTACCCATTTGTTTGTAAGAAATCCTGTAATGAACTGACATCACCATTTGTTTGTGCGTCAGTAGTTCTGTAACGCAGATTGTTAGCGATTGAAACACATGATGTCGATCCTTGTGGATCTACATCAGCAGTTTGTGCAAGTGATATTGTTGGTAAAATAATAAGTAGTGCAAAAAGGGTAAATAATATTTTTTTGTTCATGGGTAAATTGTAACATAAAAAATATTTTGTCTACACCGCATGCTTATCTAGATAGTCCTCAATTGTAGACAACATTTTTTTATATCCCTCTTCAGTTAGCAATCCTATGAAATTATCATGTCTTCCTTTTTTAATATTAATTCCAGGATCAATCACTTTGTATTGCTCTTTAAAATCTTTCAATGGTCTGACTTCTTTTCCAGAATATGCCGCCTCCTTAAAACTCTTGAATGCGACCTCGAGATTCCCGTCATTCAATAATATCCAGTTTTCAACACCCACTCCCCCAATTCCACCGTCTTCAGATTTTTTGTAAGCCTTAGCCTCTTTCAATATTTTCTTTGCCAACACGACATTCGCGATAACATCATCATAAACCTTTTCCCCTCCATTTTTTTTGATCCAAGAATACTTTTCATCAAGTGCGTCATTTGTGTCATACAAGTCCATGTCACTATTACTGGCAATTCCCATATCAACATCAACTGGTTCACCAAATGTTACATCACCTATCTTTGTGACTTTACTAAAGCGTAACTGCTGATAACCGCCTCTTTCTTCATGAGAATTATCAGTCTCAAAAACGCACAATTCCTTTAATGCATCGGCAATAGTCTTTGCCTTCGCGAAATCTAAACCATCCAATTTTAGAGTCAGGTCGAAATCGTTATCATTCGAAATATTTGTATTTCTTCCTGTAGATCCAATATCAATAATTTCTGCCCCCAAAGTACCAGTGTCAAATTCTGACTTGAAATTGATTCCTTGTTTTACAAGTACGTCCCTTAGAGATGAAATTACAGATATTCTTGTTGCCTCGATTTTTGACGCACCCTCTTTCTTTTCATCGATAATTTTCTGAACATCTTGATATTGCGGATCTGTATTCACAGTTTCCTTACACACCAAAGGATCTCCATTAAAATAATCTATTCCTTTATACAATTTTCGATACTCTTCGTATTGAGCAGGTGTAAAGATTAATTTTTCATCTTCCGAATAAATAGGAATATAAAAAGCATTCTGCGCAATTTCAAGGCAGAGGTTTTCAAAAGAATATTTTTCTCCAAGTAATTCACGTTTAACAATCATGTAATCAATTTCTGTTGATGGAAAGCCTGTGCGGATACCAGCGTGATCCTGTCCGGCGACCCCAGTATGAAATATTTCTAATTTGGTTGGATCATATTTTTTCTCTTCACCTTTATCATCTCTAGTTACTGAAAATTGACCTCTATCTTTTACGACCAATAGAATGTCCCCGTATCCTGCGGCCAAGGAATGAGTAATCGCATTCATTGGACTGATGGGCCCTATTGCTGG
This sequence comes from bacterium, assembly GCA_043738715.1. GTDB lineage: Bacteria > Patescibacteriota > Minisyncoccia > Phycocordibacterales > CAIZLB01 > JBAXAB01. The sequence continues at coordinate 7,413 of JAYUFM010000163.1, forward strand.
TAACAAAGAAACATCAGTATCAAATGGGGTTGAATCCTGAGTGGAACTACCACCCAAATACTCTTTTGATACAGAACCGTTTTGGAGAATGTTAGCAATAAACTTTGCATTTACACCTTTAACAATTGCTCCATTTGGTATTAATATTCCCTCTTGCTGAGTAACCTGGACGCCTCTTTCATGTGCACTTTTTCGTGCTTGATCCATTTCTGAAATTACACTACTCAGATCTTTATAACCACTTGGTGCCAGAAACATTTCATGAATTCGATCCGAGAATTTTTGACCTGGGGCAACTTTTAACATCTCCCTGACCTTTTCTACTTTTTGCGGAATGGACTCTACCTCATCATGCCCTACAGTCTTTTGACTCAAATCAGAATTTTCATATAATGTTTCAAGTTTTTCGACAAGATACGACAGTTCTTCTTGCTCTTTTTTTGATAAAGTATCAACACCCCTTTCTT
>JAYUFM010000164.1:0-2820 GCA_043738715.1 bacterium
TATACATAGGAAAAGTCATGAAAACAGTTTCCGGCTGACAATCAACCGGATGACGGCTGTCAATTTTTTTGCTCGTGTGTGTCAATTTTTTTGCTCGTGCAATTTTTTTGCTTGTGTGTGTCAACTATAACCGACATTTTGCAAAAATCATCTCGTGTGGGCGCATTTTTGTTGTGTGGGCGCATTTCAAGGGTGACTTTTTTTTGGTTAAAATGGAACCAGGCGTTTTAATCAGGAACCAACGCTGATGGATACTGAGAATCACGGACAACACTTATTACTCGTTTCAAATAATCCGTTTACTCAAGTTCATTACTCGTGAAGAACTGTTTTATTATTTGAAACGAGTAATAAGTGTTATCCGTGATTCTCACTATCCATCAGCGTTGGTTCCTGATTAAAACGCCTGGTTCTATCTAATAAAAAGTCACCCTTGATTTGTTTTCTTATGACAGAACACTGCCAACATCCCCCATAGGCGGGCTCGTAGAAACGCCCCCCTCAATAAAGATGGAATTCTCCTGGAATTCTGCTGCGATATCTGTGTTCTATACCCCCCGCCAGAATCCCCCGAACTCAACCGTATGGTACTATTATGGATTGTCGAGTATACGTGTGTGTGTGTGTGTTGTGCTTCCGAGTGTACGTCACAAACCTTTTCTACACTGTCACTTTATCAGGACAATGATGGCAGTAAGTATTCCATTGCAACATTGTGACACTGTGAGATGTTTGTGTATACTCTGTAGACCTGCAACGAGTGCTCCTTGCTTGTGGTAGTAGTGGAGTTCTTACTTAAGCAGAAAACTTATAGAATAAGGAAATCATCAGCAATCATGAGATTTTATTCGCTCTTCATCGTATTTGCCATTACTGTATATAATGTAGCAGCCTTCTTCCATCACGTGACTAGTTATGGCAACCAGCGCCGCTATAGCAATCAGAGACACTTCGTTATGAAATTAGAATACCGCAATGCCAAAATTACCGATATAAGCTCCATATCTGAGCTCTGTTCCGAATCGTTCGATGGACCATTTCAGTGGCATCAACAGATACAAAGGCTTCAAAGCATCGACTCCTTTAAAGTCCAGCTTACTGATCGACTCAATAATTTAGTTTCCAAAGGAGTGAAACACTGTATGATAGTTGCAGTTGACGGTGAGAAGCCCGAGAAGTCATCAGTTGTGGGCTTCCTAGAGGTTGGGCTACTACCGAGTCCAATAGGATTAAATGAACCCGCAATAATTAGGGATGAGACATTACTAACAGAAGTCAGCGATGCAGCTGTCACCTCTGAAGATGAAGTTGCAACTGAGTTATCTAATATCCCAGCTTCTTCTGACGTGTTGTTAAACAGCCCTGTGATGATGAAGATAGAAGATGACGCCACAAATAATGTGGCAAACAGCATTGGCAGCAGTGAAGAAACAGTAGTAGTGAATGAGAATCAGAATTCTGATGTTGAAGTTGATGTTCCTAAGGAACAATTCGTGGATCCTAACGAACTCGTTCTTGCGGCAGCAGCGTTAGAAGCAGAACAGAGGAGAAAGAACAAGAGAGAAGAAGTACCATATTTAGGCAATGTTGCAGTCTCGCAAGATTGCAGGTAAATCATACATCCTTCTGCATTTCATTTTACTCTATTTTTGTTGTATCGATGAATATTTACTGTTAGATTTTCTGTAATTTTACTTCCTGTGATTTTATTTTTGATTTATATCTATAGCCTGTCATCTATGACGTGGCTGGCTGTTTTGGCTAATTTAAACTTACTCACCTATCAAATTAACATTTCCGAATTTCAAATCAATGTCTCACAGTCATAATATGCGTGATTCTCAACGATTTCTTTCACTGATTTTATTACTCAAAAGAGAATCATTTTTGTTTTAGATTTTTTTTACCATGTTCCTATTCTATTTTTTATTTACACTATGTATTTGTGTCTTCAATTTTTCTATAAACAGGCGGCAAGGAGTAGGAATGAAGCTTGTTAGAATAGGACTAAAAGTGGTCGAAAAATGGGGCGATGAAAAATTATTTGTTGTAGTAGAAAGTGATAATTCTGCAGCAATAAAAATGTATGAAAAATTAAAATTTTCTTTAGTTTTAAAAGAAGAGGATAATATTAACAGACGGATGGACAGAGTTCCGAGGATTTTTATGTCTATTGAAGTTCCTAAAAAAGTTCAAGTCCCTCTTGATGTGTAAAATATTAATTCAATTATTTTTTTATTTTTTATTTTCTTTTTTCTTTTTCTTTTTCTTCTTCTTTTTTTTTCCCAAGCAAACTCAAGAAGCTAATAAAGAGTGACCACTGACCTACCTCACATCTCATATCTGATAGATGAGATGCTCTCATCAAATCAATTTTTTCTACTCTGTTTTATTGTCATCGGACTACACGCCAAATTGGTAAGAGGAATTAATTGATGATTAGTCATCGTTTTTTGACATTATTAGCATCAGAAACAGCACTTATAAGCTGTTTCAGAAAGTTATACAATACCGATATATCGATAATCTGTAGATTGTTTTACGATAGCAATATAAATGTACGATATGAAAAATGCAGATAGCAGATTGGGCCGCTGAATCTGATTATAATTTAATCTGAATTAAACATTTGACAAGCTGAAATTTCTTTTTTGGGGCAATTAATTAAAATTCACAAAAAAGTCAGCTTCAAATTTTGATATGACAGACGGACAGACGACAGACAGACAGACAGACAGACAGACGGACAGACGGACAGACGGACAGACGACAGACAAACACAATTCTTCAGGTGTCTCGAAAGGAGAGTTGAGTTGAGGA
>JAYUFM010000165.1:0-7758 GCA_043738715.1 bacterium
CATGAATTTTTTATTATTTTCAATGTTAAATCATACGACAATGCTTACGCAGGAATGCTTTCTTGGGAATCTTCACTTGAGGCAGATTTAGGAGATGTCTTTGGAAGAACCTTCCCGAAAGCGCCAGCAGTTAACACAAAGAATCCAAACCTAATGCCAGCAACGACAACCAGAACCGATATTACAAACCAGCATGTTTTTGCTGATAGGATATTCTACAATAAAGACACACGTTTCCTATCTGATGTCCAAGGTAGAACAAAAATGCTGTACACATTTATTGACCCGAAAACATTATTAGTAGTTTCTAGTGAAGCTGGGCTAAGAGAGATCCTATCAAGATTGACCACTGGGAGAATCACCAGATAGGTTTTAAAATAGTTAATTCAGGATTTATTTATAAATTATTAATAACAAAAATATAAAATTATGACAATCGATATACAAAAACAAAAAGAAAAATTATTAGAAGAAAAAGCAAAAATAGAAGGTGAATTATCAGGTATTGCAGTAAAAGATGAAAGGGGTGTATGGCAAACTAAACAAGTTGAAAATAATGATTTGATTGCAGACAGGCAAGAAGTCGCAGAGGCAGTCACAGAATTTCAAGAAAATGAATCATTTGCAGAAGACCTAAAAAATCAAATGGCAGACATTGATGAAGCATTGGCCAATATTGAAAAGGGTAATTATGGAATTTGTGTAGTTTGCGAAAAACCTATAGAGGAAGATCGATTAGAAGCAAACCCTCCTGCAAAAACTTGTAAGGCACATATGTAGTTTTTTTTAAAAACTGTATTTCGATTGTTATTTAAGTGAATTTTGTAAAAACCAAAACGTTTTGTTTGGATAATTTAAATGTATCTGAAATATCTGTTGAAACTGATATTTCTAGGGGTTTATATAATTTTTCAATAATTGGAATGGGGGACAAAGCGATAGATGAGTCACGTGGAAGAATCCAATCTGCGATAAAAAATTCTGGATTCAAAAATTTAAAAAGTGTTAACCAAAAAATAACAGTACTACTGGCCCCTGCGTCAATTAAGAAAGAGGGGAGCAGTTTCGATTTGGCAATTGCAATATCATACTTAAAAGCATCAAAATATATCCAAACAGAACTTGATAATTATGTTTTCATAGGTGAACTTTCATTGAACGGTGATGTTCGTCCTCCTAAAAACTTTCTATATTTATTTAGCGAAATATTAAAACATAAAAACAAGTTTATCATTGTCACCTCGAGTGAGTGCAGAAAATTATGCAAATATTTTATTGAAGATAGAATAATATATTGCGACAACTTAAAAGAGGCTAGTGAGGTTGAAATGCGGGAGAACCAAATAAAAAATAATCAGCAACATTCGACTAATCAATACGAAATAGAATTGAGAGCGTTATCAAAGATAACCAGACTTGGACAAAATAAGGAAAAAAACTTTGATTACATTATTGGATGTGAATCAGCGAAGAGGGCGATCATGATAACGGTAACTGGAAGACATAATTTATTAATGATAGGTCCACCTGGAACAGGAAAAACCTTGCTTGCAAAATGTATTGAAGAAATATCACCCCCATTAACACGAAGTGAATCGTTGAATTCAACCGCTCTCCATCAACTTAATAATAATCTAATTACGCAAAAGCCTATTTTTTACCCTTCATTTAGAGAACCTCACCACACATCATCATACAGTGCGATCGTCGGGGATTCGCAATTAAGTGCAGGTGAAATAACAAAAGCACATAATGGATTTTTATTCCTAGACGAACTACCTGAATTTGAATCCAGAGTGATTGACGCACTAAGAGAACCGTTAGAATCGGGGAAGTTAACCCTTTCAAAGAGAAAGGGTTCTGTGACGCTGCCTGCATGTTTTACACTAATAGCCACGATGAATCCTTGTAAGTGTGGTTTTCGCGGTAGTAGTTATAAAAAATGTATATGCAGAAATTCCGACGCAGTTAGATATAGCCAAAAGATATCTGGACCAATTCTGGACCGTTTTGATATGGTAATAAGCGTTGATATCGATAACAGGTTAAAAAGGGAAGTGAAGGATTCGACTAATTTATCTAGAGAAAAAGTATACGAGAAAATAAAAAAGGCATTAGATATATCTAAAAGGAGATTTTCAAACATATTTCCTTTTAAAGACTACGTTTACAACGGTAAACTAAATATAAGTGATTACGCAGATAAGCACGATCAGGTATTTAATTTAGATTCATCAGCAAAAATAATTATAAAAGAAGTGTCAGCAAAGCTAAACCTATCTAAAAGAACTGAAGTAAAAATTATTAAAACTTCTCGTACAATTGCAGATCTCGAAGGGTCTACGGTGATCAAACCTGATCATATATATGAGGCTTTATCTTACCGTCAACAGATTAATAAAACTTATTAGGCGGGTTTGCTGATCCGATTTTGTGAACTTCAATATGAAGGTGTGGCCCAGTCGATTCACCTGTTGATCCAACTGTACCAATAACTTGGCCTTGGCTTACAGAATCTCCAACAGAAACATCAACTTCGTTCATGTGTCCATACAAAGTCTGCATACCATTAGGATGCTGAATAATCACATAGTTTCCATATCCACCACCCCAACCACCAACTTTTGCTAGAGCAATTTTACCATCTGCAGTGGCCAAGATAGGGGTTCCAACTGGCGCCCCAATATCAATACCATTGTGACCATGAAGTGACTGTGTTTTGATACCACTCTTAACTGGACGGATAAAATACCCTAAAATCAAACCATTTTTCTCTGTTGTTGGTGTCCAATCTTTTGATCCATCAACAATACTAGAAGGCTTAGCAACTTCTATTTCTCCATTTGGTATAATAATTTGATCCCCGACTGCAATTTTTCCAGCATTTTCTACCAAATTGTTAAACTTCAAAATATCTTCTGTGTGGGCTTTGAAACGTTTCGCAATAGATTCCAAAGTATCCCCTTTCTTTACAACATATTCTACACCATCTACAGGAAGGATTATGAGCACTTGGCCTTTTTTCAAAGAAGTCTTCAACGAAAGGTCATTCGCCCACAAGATTGTATTCACTGAAACGCTATACATTTTAGCTACATCTTTAACTGTATCTCCATCTCTAACTGTATAAAGGCTAATTTGATCATTTTCTGCAGAAATAGTAGCCAGTGGTTCGGTAGATGTTGCATCGTATAAGGGGCTATGCACGGGTAAAAAAGCTGAATCGTCTAAAACTTGAATTCTTGAAACCTTACCCGTAACAATTCCACTCTGAGGATTAATATTCTTTACAGCTTCGAAGGCTTCTGTTGGACGACTTGATGAAGACACTGCTAAGGCCTCTTCTTTTGCACCCGAAGTAGCAAATATAAGCCCAACAATAAGGCTTGCACGCCAAAAATAACCAAAAAACTTTGAATCTCGGGCTTTTCTGTATATCGAGCGAACGCTTGGGTTTTTTGCATTATTGCAAATTAGATTTGTTTCGCTGTCTTGTTGGTTCTGTAAAATAGCTTTGAAATTAATTTATAAACAGGATTTTTTCTGAATTCGTATTTTAGCTATATTTCAAGCCGTATTCTGTAATTACCATGTTCTATGAGGTACGTTTGTTAATGATATAAGTAATGGACTGAGGTGTCAATAAGCATATTAACTGTAAAATATTCCAGGAATATGGCAAGTCGTGATATAGTCTAGTCCACATGAGCGAGGAAACCATGAATTCTAGTAGCATTTCATACTTAAAAAGTCTAAACTCAAAACAAAAAGAGGCGGTTCTCAACACTGAAGGTCCACTTTTGATACTCGCAGGGGCAGGGGCAGGAAAAACAAAAACAGTTACGCATCGAATCCTTCACTTGATACACAAAGGTGTCTCTCCTGATCAAATTTTGGCAATAACCTTTACAAATAAGGCTGCTAAGGAAATGCGGGAAAGGGTATACCATGCGATTTCAACTTCAGCAGAATTAAACCTGCCAGTAGCGGAAGGTGCACGGCCTTTCGTTTCAACCTTTCACTCACTAGGTGTCCATATTTTAAAAGAACATGCTGGACTGTTCGGATATAATCGAAATTTTAGTATTTATGACAGAGGTGACTCTAAATCAGCAGTAAAAGAGGCGATCGTTACTGCTGGTTATGACCCAAAACAATATGAACCGGGTAAAATCCTAGGTATTATTTCACGTGAGAAAGGTAACTACAATTCACAGGAGGACTACGAGGCCAAAAATGGAGATGAATACTTTGGAGGAATTGTTTCTAATGTATGGAGAAACTATGACAGTATCCTAAAAAAAGACAAAGCTTTCGATTTCGATGACCTTCTATTCAAAGCGGCTGAGTTGTTAGAAAAAAATACAGAAATTAGAAAGAAATATCAAACACGTTGGAAATATGTACACATTGATGAGTACCAAGACACTAATAAGGTGCAATACATTATGGCTAAATACCTAGTTGGGCCTGAACAAAATCTTGCAGTTGTTGGTGACATTGACCAAAATATTTACAGTTGGCGTGGGGCGGATATTAAAAATATTTTAAATTTTGAACGAGATTATCCAGGAGCAAATGTTGTCCTTCTCGAACAGAATTACCGATCTACACAGAATATTTTATCTGTTGCCAATTCTATAATTGCGAAAAATGTTCATCGTCGAGAAAAAAATCTATTTACAGAAAATGGGGAAGGAGAGAAAATTACTACCTACACTGCGTTCGACGAAACTGACGAAGCAAGCTTTATTGCAAATGCGGTGCGAGATCTTATTCGTGCTGGTACAAAAGCATCCGAGATCGCAATTTTGTATCGTGCAAACTTCCAATCACGAGCACTTGAAGAAGCCTTTCTGACTCGTGAGTTACCATACCAGCTGTTAGGAACAAAATTCTATGAACGAAAGGAAATTAAAGATGTACTTTCATATTTAAAACTTGCACTTAATCCTGATCAAAATGCTGACATAAAGAGGGTAATCAATACACCAGCACGCGGAATCGGAAAAGTGACTTTGTTGAAAATTATGGAAGGAAAATCAGAAGAATTAGGTGATGCAGTGAAAATAAAATTTAATGAATTTAGATTGATCTTGAAAGATATTGCGAGCGAGATAAGTGGAGAGGGTAAGGTTATTAAGAAAAAACCGTCAGAAATAATTAAATTTGTTTTAACTAGAAGTGGAATAGAAACAATGTACAAGTTTGGAAAAGAAGAAGACGAAGAACGTTTAGAAAACGTACGTGAACTTGTTTCAATTGCAACAAAATTTGATCACCTCACAGCACCAGAGGGGATAGAAAAACTTATTGAAGAGGCATCCCTGTCTTCTGATCAAGATGAAATCAAAGAAAATGAAGCGGTCCGTCTAATGACTGTACACGCTTCGAAAGGCTTGGAATTCGATACAGTCTTTATTTCTGGCCTAGAACAAGACCTTTTTCCACATGCAAAAATGAACGAAGGTACTTTGTCTGGTGAGGAATCAGAGGAGGAACGTCGTTTGTTTTATGTTGCCCTCACACGTGCTCGCAAGAAACTGTACTTGACCCACGGACAAACCAGAACTATTTATGGTAACAAACAAGTCACCCTACCATCAGAATTTTTGGCTGAGATAGAGGCAGATTTAATAGAAGAAAAAGAACCTGTGTCTGGAATTAAATCTATTTTTATTGATTTTTAATTTATATAAAATTAAAATGATACAAGCAAAGAAATCACTCGGTCAAAATTTTCTACAGTCAGATAAAGCCTTGCGCCAAATTTCAGAGGCGGCGGACTTATCAGAAAAAGATTTTGTAATAGAGATCGGACCAGGGGAGGGTGCATTGACTGAAAAATTACTAGCCACTGGTGCAACAGTCTATGCAATCGAGAAAGATGATCGTCTGATACCACTACTGAATGAAAAATTCAGTAGTGAAATTCAAGATGGGAAATTTCATCTGATTCATGAGGACGTACTAAAAGTCGACATAGAAAAATTGTTGGAAAATAAAAAATACAAATTAATTGCAAACATTCCTTACTATATTACAGGAATGATTTTAGAATTATTTTTAAGCACCAAACACAAACCAGAAAAAATTGTTCTCCTTGTTCAGAAAGAAGTAGCAGAAAGAATCGTATCACGTGACGGAAAGGAGAGTATTCTTTCTATGAGCGTTAAATTATACGGAGTACCAAAAATTATTGATCGAGTACCACGTGGGGCATTCCGACCGATTCCAAATGTAGATTCTGCAATTATTTTAATTGATGAAATAAATAGAAAAGATAAAAAAGTTATTACACCAGAGATCGAAAATAAATTCTTTACAACAATTAAAAAGGCGTTCGGCCAAAGACGCAAACAAATAGGGAACACTCTCGGGGTAACCGACGAGCAAATTTCAAAAATAAATAAAAATTTATCATCCAAGACGAGACCTGAAGAACTTTCAGTAAAAGACTGGTTGTCACTTTGCGAAATTTTGTAGCAGTCTTTTCTAAAGTGTCGTATAATTCAGAATATGGAATTGAAAAATGGTCTAGACCCTCAAAACTCATCTAAAAAAATGGTCAGTAAGATGCCGTCTCAGAAAATGAGAACTGCACCCAGTAAAACCTTAATGACCCTTACTGCAGTATGTTTTTCAATAGTATTGGCAAGTGCAGCATACAGAATAACCCTATCAGAAAAAACTAATACATCTGACGAATTAGGAACCTCGGTTACAGCCACAACTACTGATCCTAATCAAATTGTAACCAGTGCTGTAGAACAGGCGCAAATCGATACGTTAGCAGGCGATACAGAGGTATCATCCACCTCAAATCCTTTTGATATTCAACCCGGTGATACAATTTCAGCTAAAATATCTAAAAAACTATTTTCCGGTTACTTTTATGCCAATCAGACTGATGGCATCACCCCTGATTCGGCCGCAAGTGTTGCTAGTGCTGTCGTTGGGCAAATAAATCAAACTGATTTACCAACAGCACAGTTTTCAGACAGTGAGGTGCAGACATTTATTCCCAGTTCGAAAGATCAAATCAAGGCCTATGGAAACATTATAGGTGGAATTATTGTTGAAAATTATAAATACATATCTGATAATAAGCCTAAATTTAGCGAAAACATCTTGGAAATCGCAAAAGTCTACAAAAAAATTGGAGGTTCTATCATTAAACAAAAAGCTCCATTCGAAATAGCCCAAAACCAAGCAGCATTAGCAAACGCATTCTATTTACTTGGACAGGGGATGGAAATGATAGATGTTCAAAAAACAGATCCAGTAAAGGCATTACTTGGTGTTAAGACTGTGAAAGAAGTCGAATCACAGCAATTTAATGTGTTAATAAACATGAGCATGTATTTTAAAAATAATGATATAATATTTTTAAGAAATGAACCTGGTTCATTCTGGAATCTGTATCTTAATGCAACACCAGATCAAAACAACACAGATGACACAACAACGACTACAAATAACTAAGACTGTTGGGATTTTCATCTTGGCGATTTTGCTAGTATTAACTTCATCTCCAATTGTAGCGATTGCAGATACGTCATCTAACACAACAGCTTCGAGTCAGGCAACTTCATACAGAGAGGGTATTGCGAATACAACAAAAACATCTAGCGGCTACTCAAGTGTAGCAACAGATACTACAACTTGTGTCGGTAGCAAAATACTTTCTGGTTATGTTGTAAAATTGGTATCTAGTTTAATTGGAGCAATCACCGATACCGCCAAGGACGAAACTGC
>JAYUFM010000166.1:0-7732 GCA_043738715.1 bacterium
GATACTAAAATTAACTATTTATTAAACAGAGGGGTAGAACAGATTCTCCCTTCAAGTGATTTTTTGCGCTCAAAGTTAAAATCTGGTGAAAGGTTAAAAATATATACAGGTGTAGATCCAACAGGGGAAAATTTACATATTGGTCATGCAACTTGGTTAGAAAAACTAAGACAATTTCAAGATTTAGGACATGAGGTCGTGTTGCTTATTGGTGGCTTTACAGCAACCATCGGTGACCCTACAGGAAAAGATTCAGCAAGAAAGGTTTTAACAGAAAAAGAGGTGGCTAAAAACGCCTTAAAATATAAGAAACAAGCTTCAAAGTTTCTTAATTTCAGTGGAAAAAATGCTGTTAAGGTGGTTAATAATGCGGATTGGTTGAAAAAAATGGATCTCGGTGATGTTTTAAAACTTTCATCATTGGTTACTGTTGATCAAATGTTAAAAAGAGACATGTTTGAACAAAGAGTCCAAAATAATAAGCCAATATACCTACATGAATTTATGTATCCATTGATGCAAGGTTATGACAGTGTGGTTTTAAACGTGGATGTTGAAGTTGGAGGAAACGATCAATTGTTCAATATGCTTATGGGGAGAGATTTGTTAAAAAAACTGAAAAATAAGGACAAATTTGTTATTACAATGAAACTTTTGACAGATCCTACCGGGAAAAAGATGGGAAAAAGTGAAGGAAACATGGTTACATTCGAAGATTCTCCAGATCAAATGTATGGCAAGGTGATGAGTTGGACTGATGGAATGATTCCATCAGCTTTTGATTTGTGTACAAAAGTAGGGGAAGATGAATTGATTAAAATAAAAAATGAATTGGCAGATCCAGACAAAAACCCACGTGATTTAAAAATGAGATTAGCGAGAGAGATTGTTGCTATTTATTACGATGGAAAATCTGCAAAGGAATCCGAAGAAAATTTCAAAAAAACTTTTCAGAAGCATGAAACACCTGAAAATATTCAAACCGTTTCTGTGACTTTTGGTGAGTTACTATCTAAGGTTCTTTTGGACCAAAAAATTGTAGATTCAACCGGAGAGTTTAAAAGGTTGGTTAAAGAAGGGGCTGTAATGATAAATGAAGAAGAGAAAGTGCAATCATTTTCTATGCCAGTAGACAGAGATATTAGTGTTAAAGTTGGAAAAAAGAGGTTTTTGAAAATCATCGTTTCAAAATAAAAAAGACAGAGATCTGTCTTTTTTATTTACGATTATATTTTTTATGAATTATAATTCCTCCTCCTCATATCCAAATTCTTGCCAACTTGCTCCGGTATCTTCCTCTCCATCATCTGATACAACTTTTGGTTTTACTTCAAGACCAAGCATTTCTCTTTCATCATCTGTTAGATCATCAAAACCAACCTCATCCGGTAATTCAGAAGGTTCTTCCTCCAGTACTGCCTCTGGATTTATATGCGCCTCTTCACCATCTTCAGATTCTGGTGATGCAAGACCGGGAATAATAGGAGCCTCCTCACCCTCCTCATTATCATTGTGAATAGCAGGATCAACTTTTTCCTCACCGTCGTCGGTTTTTTTCTTTGCCACTTTTTTTGTATTTTTTTTATCCAATTTTTTACTTTTCATAAAGCCCGAATTACTAAAATTACTGTTATGTTGAATATATCTAACATACTCATATAAATATGCAAGAATGGTGATTGTGAATAAGTCCTAAATTTCTAATCTATTGTATGCAAAAAAAGCCAAACCAATTGCAATTGCATCAAACTCGTCATCCAATATAGGGCTTGAATTAAGGTTTTTTTCCTTATTTTTAGTTAAAAGACCTACCATTTTTATCATTTCAGTTTTTGAACTTTTTCCATTTCCTGTTACTGCTAATTTAATTTGGAGTGGGGTCATTTCATGTATCAAAAGGTTGTGTTTTTTTGCACAATATATAATTGCTCCACGAACTTCGGATACTCGCATAGCAGTTTTTTGATTGTTACTTATGAAAAGATTTTCAATCGAAAGTGAATTTGGTGAGTATTCTTTTAAAACTTTCTCCACCTCTGTCACAATTAAAAGTAACCGCTCGTAAAAATCCAACTTGGCTGAAGTTTTGAAACATTCAGAAAATAGCACAGTTTCTTTTTTTATAGTTGTCTTCTCAACAACCGCAATTCCTAATCTTTCATAACCAGGATCAATTGCCAGAGTTATCATAATAATTTTTCAGTCGGATATGGTATTCCAAGATGGTCGTAGCCTGCCTTGGTTACAATTCTACCTCTAGGGGTTCTTTCTATAAATCCAATTTGAATCAGATAAGGTTCATTGAATTCTTCTATGGTTGCTTGATCTTCTGAGAGGGACGCTGCAATTGTATTTAAACCAACAGGGCCTCCATTATATTTTTTAATAACAGTTTCCAAGATCTTTCTATCAGACAGAGCTAACCCTTTGTGATCAATACTTAGCATAGTAAGGGCTTCGTCTATAACTTTTTTTGTGAGGTCAGTTTCTCTTACTTGTGCAAAATCTCTACATCTTTTTAATAAATAGTTTGCAGTACGGGGAGTTGATCGGCTACGTCGCGCTATCTCCAAGGTTGCTTCAGTGTCAATTTTTATTCCTAGTAAATTCGCAGATCTAGATACAATTTGTTCTATTTCAGATTCGTTATAAAACTCTAAGCGAAAAACTCCACCAGAAAAACGGGATCGAAGAGGGGATGAAACCATTGCGATTCTAGTTGTTGCTGCCAGTAGGGTAAACGGAGGTAGGTCTAATTGAATAGTACGAGCAGATGGTCCTTTACCGATTATTATATCTATTTGGCCAGATTCCATTGCAGGATATAAAACCTCTTCTACATTTTTATTAAGTCTATGAATCTCATCAATAAATAATATGTCACCAGGTGAAAGGTTGGTTAAAACCGAGGCTAAATCCCCAACACGTTCAATTGCAGGACCTGAGGTGACCTTTATTTGGGCATTTATCTCTTTTGAAATTAAATATGCAAGAGTTGTTTTACCTAATCCTGGGGGGCCATAAAAAAGAACATGTTCAGGTGGGTGATTTCTTTGTTTTGCAGCTGTTAAAAGGATATGAAGGTTATCCTTGATGTTCTTTTGACCAATATAATCATTAAAAGTGTTAGGCCTTAATGTTTGGTCTAAAGCGCGCTCTTCTATAGGTTGTTTATCGGGGGTACTTGACATAAAATATAGATCATGCTAATCTGTTACTAGTTTTGCACACCTGAAAAGTGTGCGATTTAATTTAAAAAAATTATTTTTTCAAGTTAGATTGGTGAAAAATAATACAAAGGTAATCATCTGGGGAGATCTTATGGAAAACCTCGTGATTACCAGTGTATATTTTGCGCCCAACTTTTAACAGTTCCTTGAATTTCTAAGCAATACCACCCTCACCGGTGTATCGATGTTTCTTAAAGGACGTCCTGGTGCTAACTTTCGGGTTAGTTCCTGGGGCCATCCTTGGAGGCTCATTGGGCTTTCGATTTTTTAATTGAAAGCATTGCTTAGAAATTCAAAGACCTGTTTAGATAATCTGAAAAGAACTATCTACACAATAGCGCCGAAAGAGCCCCACTGTCAATTGACAGTGGGGCTCTTTACGTGACGTGGATAAACTTGTGGATAATCTGTATATATAAAGTGTATTAGTAGTATAAAAGCAGCGGATAACTATGTTAACAATATATGTATAAGTTGTTCAGATAATGTGTAAAACTAGGCCAAATCAACCACACGCTCTAGTTCTTCAAACGTAGTTACACCTCTTAGTACTTTCAAAACACCATCTTGAAGCATATCAATTAAGCCTTGTTCTTTTGCAGCAGTTTTAATTTCGCGTTCACTTGGGTTTTCACGAATTACTTGTTCAATTTTAGAGTCTGACAAGATCGCCTCAAATACACCCAAACGCCCTTTGTAGCCTGTCATATTACAAGCCTCACAACCCACTGCTTCAGAAATTTCTGTTGGACGTGTTGGAAATTCTTTTGCTTCGTCTAACCCAATAAGGGAAGCAAGAACAGTATCAATTAATTTGAAACGACTTTCAGGAATTGTGATTTTCTTTGAACATTTTTTACATAAAATTCTGACAAGTCGTTGGGCGAGGGACACGTGAATAGCGGATGTTAAAACTTTTGGATCGGCACCTAGATCGACTAATCGGGTGAATGTACCAGCCGCACTGTTTGTGTGTAGTGTAGAAAATACAAGGTGACCAGTAAGGGAAGCTTGAATAGCAGTGTTGGCAGTTTCACCATCTCGGATTTCACCCACCATGATAATGTCGGGATCTTGTCGCATCGCTGCTCGGAGACCGGAATCAAAAGTGTAACCTTTCTTTTCTTCAACCTGGGTCTGAACAATTCCTGGAAGGTGGTATTCAACTGGGTCTTCGATCGTAATAATTTTTGTTTCATTGTTTGCTACCTCTCTTAGGAATGCATACAAAGTAGTAGTTTTACCGGAACCAGTAGGCCCTGTAGTAAGGATCATACCGTTTGGACGGTTAATTTCTTTTTTAACTATTCCATATAATTTTTCAGGCATACCCAACTCTTCCAACTTCACATTGATACTTGATGGGTTCAAAATACGCATTACCACTGATTCTCCATATGATCCTGGAATTGTTGAAGTACGAATTTCAATATCACTCGTGTAAATTTTCACAGTGAATCGTCCGTCCTGCGCGTTTTCTTTTACGTTTAATTTTAAACCAGATAATAATTTTAGTCGGGATAAGATAAGGTTGTAAGTCTCCATATCAAATTGAATTGTTTCAACAAGTACACCGTCCAATCTGTATCGCAGGCGTGCGTGGTCTTCCTCGGGCTCAATGTGAAGGTCGGATGCTTTTGTAGCAAGAGCACCTGCCATCATAATTGCCAACAATTGAGAAGTTCGATGGCTCTTCTTTGCTAGCATCGCCTCTTTTAATTGGTTTTGAATATCTGGCACCTTATGAACTTTTTCAATCAATTGCTCAATGTCTGCGCTAGAAATGTCTAATGACCCCGCTTCGGTTTCAAATGCAAACGATAAGTCTTTATAGCGATCCCAGGCTTTTCCAAGACTTAACATTGAGGCCATAAAAAGTGTCGGTGTGTAACCTTTATTTTGTAGGGCTAGGATTGATTGTTGGATCTTTTCATCAGATGCAGAATGAATGGCAACAGAAATTTTTCGTCCGATAATGTCGAATACGGCCAGTTTATTTTCACGTGCTTCATTTTCAGGAATAAGTCGGAGGGCATCAGTGTTGATAGGGACACGAGTAAGATCAATATATGAAATACCATAACGATCTGCAATTAATTTTGCAGACTCTTCTTCTTCTTGAATTCGTAATTCACGAAATCGCTGATTCTGTTTGTCTTCATCGAACTTGATCATTCAAAGACATTATACTGCGATAAAACTTTTTCAGCCAGTAAAATTTAAATTAAAATATAATTTATATTTTTGAGATATCCTAAAAACATTTGATTACAAAAGAATAATTTATTTTACATACCATAGATGTTCTAATTACAAATTTATTTTAATGACGGTTTACAATTAATTATAAACCGTCATTAAAGGTTAATGATTTTATTTAAAATAAGTGCAATCTTGGCTAAAAATTTATATAAAACAACCCCTCAACTATGTCACCTCTACATAGGGAAGGTACTTGACAAGTAGGTATAGTATGCTATAATAGACACAAGATAAGTTCTTTAAAAGATTTGCCAAATTAAGTGGTAAAAGTTTGTGATATTTGGTTGTACTGTTTTTGCAAAAAAGTGGCTGAGAATAAGGCTATTCGGCCATTCCTTTGCAGAAACACCTATAACCAAACCATACACCAACCATACACCATGAAAGCCACAGCACCCGTCAAAACACTCGCAGCAGCAAATACC
Source organism: bacterium (assembly GCA_043738715.1). Lineage (GTDB taxonomy): Bacteria > Patescibacteriota > Minisyncoccia > Phycocordibacterales > CAIZLB01 > JBAXAB01. The sequence continues at coordinate 5,918 of JAYUFM010000166.1, forward strand.
ACCAAGACCGCGACACCCGGAGTCAAAATCTCCAACGTCACCTCCGTTCCGCCCCCGGCGGCACCCCTCAAAAAGGACATGCCCGCTTGGTATCAGAATCTCTACCAGCACATGGGCAAGATCATCGGGGTCATCCTCGCGATCCTCCTGTTCCTCCTCATCATGTGGATGAAACCGTGGAACTGGTTCCAGAGCTCGTCCTCGAACTCTGGCCAGAACAACAGTGCAGTGGTTCAGCGGCTCATGGCCGAGAATGCTCGCCTCCAGGCAGCAGCGCAGGCTCAACCGCAGCCGGGTGTCAACTTTCCGCCTCAGGGAAATATGGAACACCCGCCAGTGCCGATGATCTCGGGCAGCCAGGCAAAGCGTCTCGTTTACTTTGCTCCTGCCGGAAAGCGGCCAGTATCGAACGAAGACTCTGCGTCTTTCCGCCGGGAGATCAATCAGTATCTGATCAACCTCGGACCGAATTCACCGGACATGCTGGATGCAGCGGGGTTCGAAAAGGCGAAACAGCTCGTCAAGGCAAAGTACGGCGCCGATTATACGGCGATCAAACAATAGGGGTTGGCGCAGGGCGCCAACCAATCGGGCCGCAGGAACACCACCTGCGGCCCTTTTTTTGTACTTATGTATTTAAATTATATCAAAAACTGAATTTGACTTAGTATATAATTTGTTGTATACTTGTAAATGAAAGAAACCTAGATTGCTATTTTGGCGCCATGTGGTGTCACGAGAATAATCTTCAAGAAAATTGACATGAAAAAATACACGTTGGCCATCTTTACGATGGTTTTTGCATTTATGGTTGCACAAGTGGCAGCCAAGACGGTGACCTATGTAGCCACCTCTGAGGATTGGATCTATTGCTTCGACGAAGCGAATATGACTCTGTTGGTCTCCGGACCCGTGAGGACAGGGTCGGTAGAAAAACCGACAAAATTGGGACAATACGAGATCGGTGCAAAGACGGTGCACGGCTGGTCATCAACCTACTTTTCACCAATGCTTTGGAAGCAGAGGTTGGTGAACGGTCCGGATACTGGAGATAGTTTGCACGAGGGCCCACTCTACAAGATGGGCAAGAAAAACAAAGGTTCCCATGGATGCGTCCGCCAACCGTGGCTTCTCGCGAGAGCACTCTATGACGCCACTTCGAAAGGTGACAAAGTCATTGTCGTTTCAATTCTGCCAAAAAACATTGCAGCGTACGTGCCGAAAAATCTACCGAAGGACAAGATCAGTATCTTCGTTCCTCCTACGGGTGCAGATTTGGATGGTGATGAAAAGACTAGGGCTCTCCTCGGGCAGAGTCTTTCCAGGTTTGGAAATGCAGTTGCTGACCTGGATTCAACCTCGGACGTGTCGCTGAACGACAAGATTGTGGACGACCTCATTGTTTTGATTCGTGGAGGGACGATTTTGATTTTTTCTGACAAACTCCCAAATGTCAGTCAGGAGGTCAGGGATTTTGCCAAAACGCTTGCTCCTGGGAAAGGTGCGTGCCGGAGGCTCGTTCGGCCAGACGCTGAAGACTTCACGTTCTATGCCGGAGGCTGGGGGTTCACGGTTACAAAGCCGTTCCTGAAAAAAGCCATGGAGATGCGTGGTATTCCAGCACCGGATTTGGGCCTCTGAGGTCAGCGGGTTCTACAGGGGAACCCACAATTTGTGCCGACAGCGGCGATTGTGGGTTCCCAAGAACCAGTATTAAGGTTTTAATTGTTCTTTTTGCAAGCACACGTCGCTAGATGTGTGCTTTTTCATTTGATTGCTGTAGTATCATTAGCAACCTATGACAGAGAAAATCAA
>JAYUFM010000167.1:0-2790 GCA_043738715.1 bacterium
CAATTTTGTAAAGCCACCAATACATTCGGTACCGTAATTTGGATTTTTTTAAAATTTTGGTCATCATGCGGGTTATTTTCTGCAAATTTTTCCTCAACAAAATCCTCAACGACACATAACACGGCGCCTGCTTCAAAAGCTTTATTTACATAATCGTTACCATTGTGGTTTTCACCCTTCAAGGCAAAAAACATTTCTCCTGGCTTTAATGTTCTGGTGTCTATAGAGGCACCCCATATTTTTAAATCAAGGTTAAAATTATTGTGATTATGCTTTCCACCTGTCCATTCTAAAATTTCAGAAATAGTGTACATACAAATACAGACAGTGACTTTATTTACCTCCCACTGAATCTTCTACTTGCGAAACAATCTCGTCTGGATTAGCTAAGGCTTTCACGAGAAACTTGGCACCTAATGATTCTGCCTTTTCTTTATCCTTCATTTGATTAAAGTTTGAAATTATTATAACAGGGACATCTTTTGCAACTGGATCATTGCGAACTTTTTCCAAAACTGTAAACCCATCGATACCTGGAAGTAAGATATCTAACAATATAGCATTAGGTTTCTTTTTTGTAATTTCAAGAAGAGCAGATTCACCTGTTAGTACATGAATCACTTTACATTTTCTATCAGAAAAACGAGAGACCAAAATACTCCCGAGGAACTTATCGTCCTCAACAATTAAAATTGTTTTACCTAACAAAGCATCTACTTTGCTTCCGATAATAATATTTGAGCTTTCATTATTTACAGCAGATGATTCATTTTTTTCAAGAACCTTTTTTATCCTATTTAAAATTTCCTCCTGTGTGACATCTGATTTGATTATAAAGTCACTAACACCTAATTTGTCAAAACCACCTGCGTTTGTGGGTTTTAAGGAATTAGTAAGGACAACAGCTGGTATGCCTGCAATTTTACTGTTCAATTTTTTTTGACTGAGAATATCAAAACCATTTAAAATTGGTAGAAACAAATCTAGAATAACCAAATCTGGCAACCATTCACTTATTTTAGCAAATCCAATTGAGCCATCACGAACAAATTGACATTCATAACCTGCTCCTTGTAGTTTTTGTACGAGGAGATCCCCTAGTAACTCATCATCCTCTATAATTAGTATTTTCTTCATTACATTATTATTATAACCTATTCTCGAATGCCTGCCATATTAAACCTTCTATAGATTATCCACGTAAAGTGGTAACTCAACAAAAAATGAAGTACCCTCTCCGGCCTTGCTTTCAAACCAAATTTTTCCACCATGCCTTTCTACGACTTCTTTGGCTATAAATAAGCCTAACCCTGAACCTACAGTTTCTTGCTTCATGGCATTAGACGCCCTGAAAAACTTCGAGAAAATGCGGTATTTCTGATCCTCGGGGATACCAATTCCTGAATCTTTGACCTCAGCTTGTATAAATTTATCCTTGGTTTTTAATGTGATACTTACTACTCCTTCAGTAGGGCTATATTTGATTGCATTTTCAATTAAGTTTTGGAATAACGCTCTTAATTTTTGTGGGTCACCATTAATTTTGCCATCAGTTTCTAGTGAAATTTTTATATTGATTTTGTTCTTTTCAACTAATGGTTGTAATTCTGAAAGTATTGAATTTATAACACCCTTAACATCTACAGGTTCAAAAACAAACTGATACTTTCCTGACTGAATATGATCCACCTCTAATAAATCATTAACTAATTCAATCAAACGTTCCGTGCTCTTTGCTGCTTTTTCGGTAAATTCTGTTCGAGCTTCACTACTTTTAAATTCATTTTTTAAAAGCATGTACAATATCCACTTAACAGCAGTTAGTGGGGTGCGCAATTGGTGTGCAGCAACAGAAATGAATTCTGATTTTGCCACATCTAAAACCTGTAATTGCTCGTTAGCACGACTTAGGGCCAAATCACGACGAATTAACAATTTAGCCGCCTCTAGTTGTTCGTTTAATGTACTTTGAAGTTTGGTCTCGCAATCTGCCAATTTAGACTCTAACTCTTTTATTTTTTGCTCTTGGTCGTTCATGATTTAGGGATGTTTAGAGAAATATTACTCATTATCCAAGTGCCGCAATGACTACAGTTTCATTATGAAAAGCTGAATTACATTGATTAATATTTTTTACTTCACCATTCATTGGAGCCTGTTCACCGTAAGTGTAGAATCCTATAAGAGGAACATCTCTGCCCAAGACCTCTTGAATTGCTGTAATCTCTTCACCTGATCTTTGTCCAAACAATTTATTTCTCGCAATACAATTAAATACTATAATTGCTTTCGGTTTTACACCTTCTAGTTGTTCCAATACATTCTGCGCTGCAATTTTGGCTACTTTTACAGCTTCTTCGATACTACCTATCATCAATCGGATATCTGAACCTACTGGGATTTCCGCAGCACAGGTAATTGAACCATTTTTATCCACTGAAATTGGGTCTCGAATTAACAATTCATCATTTCCTTCAACTTTTAAACCTAACGGATATGTGATTGCCAAAGTCGCCAAAGTTTCAGTCTTTAAAACTGCCGCCTCTTCTGCACCAAAATAATCCTCATAAATTTGTATCGCTGGTTTTCCATTTACCTCATGCAATACTCCCCCTTCAGATTTTGTAACCTTCATTGGTGCCCCGACTGGAATCCATCCGTGTTTTACCCCTATTCCAATTTTAAAGTCCCCAGTCAACCCAAGGCCGACTACAGAATCTGTACATACTTTATCATTTAAGTATTGATACGTTTTCTTAAATTGGAAATCATCTCCAGATGCCCCTCCTA
>JAYUFM010000168.1:0-2769 GCA_043738715.1 bacterium
TACATAGCACACAGAATAGCCTCCTCGATAGCATTCTACAGCCTAAGGTTTTGAACTGATCGAACATAAATAATTTGTAACCGTTCGAAGCAAATTCACTTCTGTCTCACACTTGGCTGAACTACCTGAGCATTTGCAGTGATCTCTACCTGTCCTTGTGACTTCAGATATTCTTACCCCTTGATCGATTTTGGCCTATATTTCAAATATTCTGACCCCTCGATAGAATATTGCATATTTCCCGCTAAAATCTCTGTAAATTCTTCCTCAGTAGTTGTTTTAAGCCTATTTCCCACCAAATTCACTAGAAATTTTTCGAGCGTTTACGTCTACTCATCCATTGCATCATGACATCACTTTCTTACAACAGTAGATTTCACTCCCTCTGATTAAAGTCATTTCGAGGTAAAGACTTAACAGAAAATTGCGGAGCAACTTCCGTACACCACTCCAGATTGGATATGTCCTTTGATCCAACTGGTCGCAAAGCGCTTCTCAGCACTGCCCCCAGATTGGAAATGTCCTTTTATTCAACTGGTGACAAAATGCTTTTCAGCATTGCTGCAGAATGGAGTTTTTTTGGTCAATAAGGGATGCTATTATGAATATTAATTGCACTATTTTTGTTATCAAAATTGTTCATTATCAAAAGCAGTCTTAAGCTTTCTGTAGAAGGGATTCAGTAATATAGAGGGAGAACTGGAAAGAGAATGGAGTTGACCAAAAAAGAAAGAGAGAGCACGTGTTAGGTAAGTAGTTAGTGTTGAAGAGGAGAATTCAATTTATATTCTATATTCTATATTATCTTTAATCTAAATATTATCCCATTTTAGATTTACGCTATCATTCCAATTAATTGCTCTTCTTAGCATCAACTCCTCTCCCCTTTTTATAAGTGCTCTATCAGTAATGATATAAGAACCTTGATTTTTTCTATAATCATTAACGTCTCTATTATACTCTTTTTCATCTTCAATAACTATATTTATGAATACTATGTATTTTATTGAAATGTCGATGTTCTTTTCTTTTTAGATTTACAATTGTAGAATTTAATTTACGTTTAAGATTCCTTTTTTCATTACTATCAGTACGTTTAAGATTTCTTCTTCTGTATTCCTAAATATTAGTACGTTTTGGAATGCAATGTATTTTATTGAAATGTCGTTGTTCTTTTCTTTTAGATATACAATTGTAGAATTAGATTTACGTTTAAGATTCCTTTTGTCATTACTATGAGTACGTTTCGGAATGCAATGTATTTTATTAAAATGTCGTTGTTCTTTTCTTTTTAGATTTACAATTGTAGAATTTGATTTACGTTTAAGATTTCTTTTCTTATTCTTTTCAATTAACCTTTTATCTTTACTTTTTACGTCTTCTTCAAAAGTTTGGATATGTTCAGAAATAATTTGTTTTTCTTCAATAGAACAGTCGTATTGCTCTTCTTCAAAAAGTTACGAATCTTCATGAACAAAGTGCGTATTTTCCTTAAAACAATAATCTTCCTCAATAAGCTGAGTATCAACAACAGAGTCGTAGTGAGATAATCGCATTTGTTGTCCTCAAAAATGTTTTTTCATGAAGGAACATAATACCTGAATGAAGTCTAAAAGGACTAAAAACAGTAACATAAAGATTATACATTTCACAAACTTGGTACAAAGTATATTCATTTCCCCATTCAACAATTCCCGTAGCAGATAACATATACCTAAAGTTACTTATGTGTTCAAGAAGTTCGCCAACATCTTTTTTTCCACTACTATGAAAATACCTACATATAGCAGCAACGTTTGTAATTTAATACAGCAATTGCTATAATTTCTCTCCACATAAATTAGAATACTTCAATTGGTGCTTTACCGTCTCCGATCATATGTTTTTTTTCCGGATCTGAAAAAAGGTGATATTTAGCATGTTTTTTGGAGGAAATTGCTATCAAGAATTTTTCAAACCCATCGCAGTTTGATTCTAAAAATTGCTAGAACAATTCCACACATTAATTGCTAACTCGTTTCTGCTCTCGATGAATATTCGAGGACTTACGTCCAGATGAATTTCCTAACTTCGGCACTTCGGAACGCTCTGTCTAAGTTAAAATGCACGAAAAAAATAGTTTCAAAACACCTATTTTCTTAAAAAATCGTGCTGAATCCGAATAAAGCATTGCTAGTGTCTCAAACTCAATATTAGCTGAGTTATTAAAAAATCCGGAAGAAAAAATTAAATTATTTTCCGTGATTTTCACAGTGATTAGAGGTTTGGTTTTCCAAAAAAAAAAAAAACATATGATCGGAGACGGTATTGCATTCAGTAGGCAACGACCATCGCCTTCTATTTCTAATCGCTTGAATTACCGCTCAGCTAATTTGTTGATAAGATACGTATCAAAATTCTCAAATTCTTTATTGTAAGTTACCAGTGATTGGCGAATACCCTCTTTGATGGAAGACATTGACTGTACACTTGGAGAGGTTACGTCGATTATACAATTTTTATCTGAGATAGAAATCCAATCGGCCATCCGCCGATTGGATTTACCATCCACAATTTTTTAATAGAGAAAAGCGCAAACGGCCATCCGCCATCATCTGAACGACCGTATTTACCTGGTGTTTTACTTTAATTTAAGATCTTGTTTCAATCTTCAATCAAAGATCTCGTTTCAATCTGCCCAGTGAAAATGCTTATAATAATGCTTATTCAAGTCTAACGCAGTCGGCCATCCGCCATCATCTGATCAACCATATTTACCTGGTGATCTAC
>JAYUFM010000169.1:0-2760 GCA_043738715.1 bacterium
CACAACATATAGCATACCCTACTGGGATATTCAGGCCCTTTGGTTTGGGCTTGTAAACACAGTATCGATTAAAGAGGCCAGAGCGGCTCTTGAAAGAAATCATATCGAATCGGTCCAAGCTTTATTGGCCTATATGTACACGATTAGTAATACATACAAATTGGCTAAAAAGTTTTTAGATAATATGAATAATTTTATTAGGCTTGGAAATGTAACAAGGTCGAATCTGACTCCAGACTATATTCAAGCAAAAAATAATTGGGAAGGTATATCTAATCGCTTGGAAGAAGTAATCAAAGCAAAATATAAGCACCTTTTATTTACCGTAGACCAGATTCATTCAGAGAAATTAAGAAAGAAATTAATAACAATTGTTCATGATATTGACTCTCGCATTGATTTTCAAATCAAATCATTTTCTTTGGACCTAGGAGTGGATGCTGGACTGACAAAAGATACGTATCGTCCCTTATATCAAATTGTTGGATTTGCCCAGCTTGCATATGTTGGGGTACCTACCTATTCGGTGGATAAAAAAGAATGTCCAGTATTTACACATTCACAGCTTATGAAAAGTATAAGTCGAAAAGGAAACTCAGGTAGTAATTTAATTGATCCTTCACGAGATATCTTGCTCCCGTGGAAATTTTAAAGATTGGATTTTTTAAATCTAATTTAGTCGTGCACGAGTCGCATCGACGAAGACGTATTAGTTTGGGTCAAACCAACATTGCGGGCCTTAACTTACTACCGTTCTAGCTCGAGTCGGCCAGCACTTTTGTCTAGTTTTGCTATACTTATTTCATGGAATTTCACGGGGTTAAAGTTGCCCTTATATTTAAAGACAAACTTGTAATGCAGCATCGGGATAACAAGCCGGGTTTGCTCAACTCGAATATGTGGGATTTTCCTGGTGGCGGACGTGAAGGCAATGAAACACCAGTCGAATGTGCACTAAGGGAAATTCAAGAAGAATTTGGAATAAAGCTCGAGGCATCATCATTTGTTTGGCAAAAGGACTATCCAGCTCAAAAGGATCCTAATTAAAGAGCATTCTTTTTAGTTGCCAATATTTCAAAGGAGAACGTCGATGCTATTCATTTTGGCAATGAGGGACAGGGATGGGATTTCATGGATTATAATACTTTTTTTGAACGCTCAGATGTCGTTGAGGCTATTAAAGGTAGATTTAGAGATTATTTGGATAAAAAATAAGACTATTTATCCATTTCATTTTGAAAAATCAGACCGCGACCGGAGAGGGTCCGAATACGAACAAATTTAGTGCTAGAATATTCTTACAAGGTCTTACCTCACTTGGTTCTAGATCGGAGAACACCGTCAATATTTTTCTTGGTGTAATCAATCACATGACATACATGGAAAATGAAATGAAGGTCTTAAATGTTAATCCAAAATCTCTTGTAAAGAAGTTAAGGAAGATTGGAGCTAAAGAGGTTTTTCGAATTAAATAAAAATATGACTTCATACAAACACACTCAAATTGGATATCTAATAATGGTCGTTACGATTGCAATAATGGCGATTTTTTCTTGGGTTTATATTACTGCATTAAACGAATTACCATCTGTCGATTCTGGTCCGAATTTTTTTGTTACCATAATAATGGTATTGGTTTTACTTATCCTCGCTTCGTTTGTTTCCTTAACAGTATCAGTTGATGGAAAATATCTTCGAATAAAATTTGGATACGGCATTTTTAGCAAAAGTTTCAAAACAGGGGAGATTGCTTCAGTAAAAATAGTAAAAAATAGTTGGTATCACGGTTGGGGAATACATGTATGGTTCTCTCCATACATGTGGGTTTACAATGTTTCTGGTTTTGATGCGGTTGAGGTCACCATGAAAAATGGGAGAATATACCGTATAGGTACAAATGATCCTAGAAATCTAGAAACGGCGATTAAGAATGTGTTAATCTAATATATATGATCCACATCAAATACAAATTAGACAAATCGAAACATCATGGAATTGGGTTATTCGCCGATGAAGATTTAAAGCAGGGTCAATTAGTCTACACTGCCAGCCCATTACTTGATGTGAACTTAACACAAGAGCAGTTTGATTCACTGAGCGATAGGGAGAAAGAAGAATTAAAATGGTGGGGATTTTTTGATGAAAATTCAAAACGTTGGCATGTAGATTTTGATGTTTCAAAATTTATTAACCATGAGAATAATGGAACTTTAACTCAGGATAAAAATCATGCGGATGCACACCTGGTAACAACAAGGGATATAAAAAGCGGTGAAGAACTTACTCAAAATTATTTAGAATTTGAAACAGTAGATGATTTAAAGCGGAGGGGTATTAATATTGCAAATTAAATTTTCTAGGAATAAAAAACCTTTGTTTACCTTTACTATGCTATAGTTCGGCTATGTGTTTTTCTGCATCAGCTAGTTTTATTGCAAGTGGGGGGCTCGCCACAATAGGTGTTGGCACTTTGGTTGTATCCAAAAAGCAAGATAAAATCCTTGCTCTTATTCCTATTTTGTTTGCAATACAACAGTTTCTAGAGGGTATCCAGTGGCTTTATCTAAATTCAGGAACCTCATCAATTGTTATTGGTTACGGTTTCTTGTTTTTTGCCTTTATAGTTTGGCCATTGTACGTTCCAACATTTATTTATATTCTTGATGAAAAGAGGAAACATATTATGCGTTGGTTTGTAGCTGTTGGATCGATTACGTCTTTGTTTTTCCTCGTAGTTTTGCTGTATGAGCCGATATTTGT